>JAJZPJ010000079.1 GCA_021811225.1 Pseudomonadota bacterium | reverse complement strand
TGCTCGATTTGAAATGGCGGATCGAGGTCGGTGAGAACCTGGGCGTTTCGACTGGAACTCATGATCTTGTTTCCTTTTGCGCGGACACGCCGTTGCGCGGGCGCAGGCCATCGCGCTCCGCGGCTGGCGCCGTCAGCTGTTCGGCGACTTGCGTCGCGGGCGGGTCATCGGTACATTAGAGAAACCCAATGCTCTCACAAAGCCACAGCCCGCCTGCACGGATTATTTTATTTTCGGATAAGCATTGGTGATTGTTTAAATTTGAAGAACCCCTGTACAGTGCGCCCCGCACGCCGCCAAGAAAGAACCACGTCATGAACCCCATTCCCGATTTCACCGAACGCGAACAGCAGCAGATCGGCCAGATCCTGTTCGAACGCTATCAGCGCTTGGTGCCCTGGGAACTCGCCGAAGCCGAGCTGCAACTCGATCCGGACTCGGAACAGACGACGGCCTGCCCGACGCTGTACTGGTCCCAGCGCGGCGCCGAATTCGTCGTCTGCAAGGTCGGCGAGTCCCGCTTCCGCTGCCAGTTCTTCTATTCCGAACGGGAACAGTTCGGCACCGGCCGAGACCTCTATGACGACCTCACCGAGTGCGTGGTCACGCTGCTGCAGGTCCAGGCCGATCACGAACGCACGCGCGCCGGAGTCCATGGCAGGGCGGCGGCCGCCGAAGACCAGGACTATTACGGCCCGACGCTGATATGACGCTGGAGAAGGCGGAGCAACTGCTCGCCACCCAGGCATCCTTCGGCAGCGGCTACAACCGCAACGCCGCCCGGCTGATTCTCGCCGAAGTGGCAAAGGAGCACGGCCAGGCGGAAGTCGACCGGCTGATCCGCAAGCTGTCGCTGGACAGCGTCTTCGGCATCGCCATCGGCACCTCATTCGTGCGCAACGGCCGATGAAGATCTGCATCGTCTCCGACAGCCACGACCGCGCCCAACTGCTGGCCGCCGCCGTGGCCGCGGCCAAGGCCGAAGGCGCAGAACGGGTAATCCACTGCGGCGACATCATCGGCGGCAACACGCTGCGCGCGACGCTGGCGCTCGATCTGCCGCTGCACGTCGTACACGGCAACAACCTCGGCGACCCGGTGGCCATCGCCCACCTGGCCTGCGGCTCGGACGGCCTGCTCCGCTACCACGGCATGGACGCCGCCATCGAACTGGCCGGCCGGCGCATCTTCATCACCCACTATCCCCACATCGGCCACGGCATGGCCTGTAGCGGCGACTACGATCTGGTCTGCTGCGGCCACAGCCACCGCCCGCTGGTGCGGGCGCAAGCCAACCTCAAGGGCGGCAGCACCTGGCTGGTCAATCCCGGCACCGTCGCCGGACTGGGCGCGCCAGCGGCGACCTGGGTACTGGGCGATCTCGCGCTCATGCGCTTCGAGATTCGAACGCTGGCCGGCGGCGCCGGCAGCGGCTTGTGAACAGCGCCTCCGGTTTATTCACCACATCTATTTGCTCATAGGAAAATTTGCGCGAGAATGATCGGTCTGCCTCGCTAGAATTGCTCCTTCGACAGGCACGATTTCCCTTGGAGGCTAGCCGTGAAGGCTTCAATCGCAACCAACCAGACCATTCTGGTCGTAGGCGGCGGCATCGGCGGCATGACCGCTGCCCTGGAAGCCGCCGAATGCGGCAAGCAGGTGATCCTGGTGGAGAAGAATCCGACCCTGGGCGGCCGCACCGCCCTGCTCTACCGTTACTTCCCGAAGATGTGCCATCCGACCTGCGGCCTGGAAATCAACCTGCGCCGGCTGAAGGGCAATCGCAGGCTGCGGGTGCTGACCCAGGCCGAGGTCACCGAAGTGTCGGGGCGCAACGGCGATTACACGGTCAAGCTGAAGCTCTCGCCGCGCTACGTCAATGAAAACTGCACCGCCTGCGGCGAATGCGCGCTGGCCGTCTCCGGGCAGATGCCCAATCCCTACGACTACGGTCTGTCCCAGATCAAGCTCGCCTACCTGCCGCACGCCATGGCATATCCCCAGCGCTACGTGCTGGATCCGGCCATCATCGGCACTGCGGACGCAGAGAAAGCAAATTCCGCCTGCAAGTACGGTGCGATCGATCTGGCCATGAAGGAAGAGACGATCGAACTCAAGGTCGGCTCGGTGATCTGGGCCACCGGCTGGAAGCCCTACGACGCCGCCAAGATCCAGCCTTACGGCTACGACCGCTTCGCCAACGTGATCACCAGCGTCGAGTTCGAGCGTCTGGCCGATCCCCACGGCCCCACCGGCGGCAAACTGCTGCGCCCCTCCGATGGCGCGCCGGCGAAGAACATCGCCTTCATCCAGTGCGCCGGCTCGCGCGACGAGAACCACCTGCGCCACTGCTCGCGCATCTGCTGCATGGCCTCCCTGAAACAGACCCAGTACGTGCGCGAAGCCTACGGCGACGACTGCAAATCGACGATCTACTACATCGACATCCGCGCCATCGACCGCTTCGAGGATTTCTACCGCAAGGTCCAGCAGGATCCGACCGTCGGCTTCGTCAAGTCCAAGGTGGCGAGGATCGCCCAGAACGAGAACGGCAGCCTGATCCTGCACGGCGTGGACACCGAGGGCTACCACCGCTACGCCACCGAGCACGATCTCGTCGTGCTGGCGATCGGCATGGAGCCGGAAGCCAACGGCATCAAGCTGCCCGACGACATCGTCGTCGATTCCTCCGGCTTCATCGAGGGCTCGAAGGACGGCGGCCAGTTCGGCGCCGGCGCCGCGGCGAGCCCGACGGACGTCAATCGCTCGGTACAAAGCGCGACCGCGGCAGCGCTGAGGGCGATCCAGGTGGTGCATAAGACAGCGGCTGTGGAGGTAGCATGAGCGAGATGAAAACTGCCGCGTACATCTGTGCCGGCTGCGGCATCGGCGACAAGCTCGATGTGGCGCAAATGGAAAAGGTCGCGCAGAAGGAAGGCAAGATGGCCCTGGTCAGGCGCCACGACTTCCTCTGCTCGCCCGAGGGCGTGGCGCTGATCAAGGGCGACATCGAGAACGAGGGCGTCAGCCACGTCGTGATCGCCGCCTGCTCGCGCCGCGCCAAGACCGAGGCCTTCGATTTCCCGACGGTGGCGATGAGCCGCGCCAACCTGCGCGAGGGCGTGATCTGGATCGTCGCCGAAGGCGCGGAGCACGACGAGGTGCGCCAGGAAATGGCCGAGGATTATCTGCGCATGGGCTGCGCCGAGCTGAAGAAGATGAAGCTGCCGGCGGGCAATCCGAACAAGGCCGACAACAAGACGATACTGGTGGTCGGCGGCGGCATGGCCGGCATGACGGCGGCGCTGGAGGCGGCCGAGACCGGCTACCAGGTCGTCCTGGTCGAGAAGACCGGGGAGCTCGGCGGCTGGGCGGCCAAGCTGTGGAAGCGCGTGCCCTTCAGGCAACCGTACCGCGAAGCGCAGGAGACCGGCGTTGCCGAACTCGCGGCGAGAGTGGGCGCCCATCCGAACATCAAGATCCATCTCAATTCCGTGATCGCCTCGACCAGCGGCGCACCCGGCCGCTTCAACGTCGAGCTGGCGCAGGAGAGCGGCGCCACGACGACCCTGACGGCCGGCGCCATCATCCAGGCGACCGGCGCCTCGAACTACGACATCGCCCGTCTGCCCGAACTGGGCGGCGGTCTGGCCAACGTCGTCGATCAGGCCGGACTGGAGGCCTTGGCCAAAGCCGCCAACGGCCAGCCGATCAAGCGCGCCGACGGCCGGGAAGTGAAATCCGTGGTCTTCGTCCAGTGCGCCGGCCAGCGCGACGAGGGCGGCGCGCATCTGTCCTACTGCTCCGGCCACTGCTGCGCCACCAGCATCAAGCAGGCGATGTACTTCAAGGACGCCAATCCCGCCGTCGATACCGTGGTGATGTACACCGACCTGCGCGTGCCGGGCATGGGCGAGGATTTCTACCGCAGCGCCCAGGAAAAGGGCGTGATCTTCACCAAGGGCCGCGCCTCCGGAGTCACGGCGGCGGGAGACGTCTGCAAGGTGAATTTCCGCGACCTGATCCTCGACGAGGAAGTCTCGCTCGACGCCGACCTGGTGGTCCTGGCCACCGGCCAGGTGCCGAACTCGGGCGTCAATATCGATCTCGCCGACGACGATCCGGCCAAGGCCCAGCAGGTCTCGATCCTCAACCTGAACTACCGTCAGGGCAAGGATCTGCCGCAGCTCACCCACGGCCTGACCGACTCGCACTTCATCTGTTTCCCCTACGAGACGCGGCGCACCGGCATCTACGCCGCCGGCCCGGTGCGCCGGCCGATGGACCTGCTGCAGGCCACCGAAGACGCCACCGGCGCGGCGCTGAAGGCGATCCAGGCGGTCGAGAACGCCAATATCGGCCGCGCCGCCCATCCGCGGGTGGGCGACCTGTCCTATCCGATGGTGCGCCTGGAGGGCTGCACCCAGTGCAAGCGCTGCACGGTGGAATGCCCGTTCGGCGCCATCGACGAGGACGAGCGGCGCTTCCCGGTGTTCAACGAATCGCGCTGCCGCCGGTGCGGCACCTGCATGGGCGCCTGCCCGGTGCGGGTGATCTCGTTCGAGAACTATTCGGTGGACACCGTCGGCAACCAGATCAAGGCGGTCGACATCCCCGACGAATTCTCCGAGAAGCCGCGCATCCTGCTCCTGGCCTGCGAAAACGACGCCTACCCGGCGCTCGACATGGCCGGCCTCGCGCACCACACCTATTCGGCCTTCGTCCGGGCGATCCCGGTGCGCTGCTTAGGCTCGGTGAATACCATCTGGATCACCGATGCGCTGAACTCCGGCTACGACGGCGTGATGATGATGGGCTGCAAGCACGGCGAGAACTACCAGTGCCACTTCGTCAAGGGCTCGGAGCTGGCCACCTACCGCATGAGCAAGATCGACGACACGCTGAAGCAGCTCGGTCTGGAGGTCGAGCGGGTCGCCAGCTACGAGGTGGCGATCACCGACAATGCGCGCGTGGCCGCCCTGATCAACGACTACGCGGCGAAGATCGTCGAGATCGGCATGTCGCCCATGAAGGGCTTCGGCTAAGGAATACGGGAAATGAGCGCACACAACAGTCAGGCCGTGGAACGCTACCGCAACGACTTCTTGAGGGAGGTCGAGGAGCGCGTCGAGGAAGGTCAATGGGTCAAGATGTGCATGCAGTGCGGCGTCTGCGCCGGCTCCTGCCCCTTCGGCCCGCATTGGCAGCACTCGCCGCAGAAGCTGTTCATGATGATCCGCGCCGGCAAACGCCAGGAGGTGCTCTCCTCCGACTCGATGTGGATGTGCACCTCCTGCTACAACTGCGTGGTGCGCTGTCCGCGGCAACTGCCGATCACCCACATCATGCACGGCCTGGCGAGCTACGCTCACCGCCTGGGGCTGGCGCCGAAGAGCCAGCCGACGCGCGAGTTCGCGACGATGTTCTGGAACAATCTGGCCAAGAAGGGCCGGGTCAATGAACTCAAGCTGACGCTCGCACTCTACTTCAAGGACGGTCTCGTCTCCGGCATCAAGACCGCGCTGGGAATGCAGAGCATCGGTCTGGGGATGGTCAAGGCGAAACGCCTGAACCCGATGGAGATCTTGGGCGGACACGGCCTGAAGGATCTCAAGGGCTTCCACGCGATCATCGCCAAGGCGCGGGAAATCGAGGACAAGAAGAAGGGCTTGGTCAGCTGACCGGCTGCTTCAACGGAGAGAGAAATGGCAAAGAAGGAATACGCGTTCTACCCCGGCTGCTCCTCGCAGCTCAAGGCCTCGGCCTCGAACTATCTGACCTCGGTGAACTCGATGTGCAAGACGCTGGACGTCAAGCTCACCGAGATTCCCGACTGGAACTGCTGCGGCGCTTCGATCGGCTACGCCGAGGGCGGCGAGCTGCCGCGCATCGCGATCAACGCGCGCAACTTCGCGCTGGCCGAGACCCATCTCCCCGGCCAGGACATCGTCGCCACCTGCGCCGCCTGCTGGCTCGGGGCGCGCGAATCGAAGGACCGGCTGGACGAGAACAGCGTCCTGATGAAGGAGACCAACGAGGCGCTCGCCGCCGCCGGCCTGCACTACAAGGCCGAGGTCAAGGTCCGCCACATGGTCGAGGTGCTGATCGAGGATTTCGGCTACGACGAATTGAAGAAGCCGGTGAAGAAGCCGCTCGAAGGCGTCAAGTTCGCCGGTTACGTCGGCTGTCAGACCAACCGCCCCTTCGGCATAGCCGGCGAATCCTTCGAGAACCCGAAGTATCTCGACAAGATGGTCGAGACCCTGGGCGGCGAGCCGGTCGAGAGCTACGACCAGAAGGTGACCTGCTGCGGCGGCGCGCTGGCCTTCTCCGAGCCGGACAAGAGCCAGAAGCAGATCCGCGACATCGTCGAATCCGCCTACGATCACGGCGCCGAGATGATCGTCACGCCCTGTCCGCTGTGCCAGGCCAATGTCGAAGTCTATCAGTCCGAGATCAACAAGAAGCAGGGAACGAAGTTCAACATGCCGGTGCTCTACTACTCGCAATTGATGAGCGTCGCCTACGGCGGCAGCATGAAGGACGCTGGCCTGGACGGCCAGTTGATCCGGGCCACCCGCCTGGAAGAGATCGCCAAGAAATAGCCCGAGCCCAGCCTCGACGGAGCGGCTCCGCCGTCAGATACGACAGGACCAGCGATGGAAAGAACCGTCTACAAGCCTCTGCCGATGGCCAGAATGAATGCCGGCGCGATCTACCAGCCGCCCCCCGGTTCCCGCTCGCCGCAACCGGTCAGGGAGGACAGCCCGGCCATCGAGGTGATGACCGATTTGCGCCGGATCGATGCCGCGACCATCACGGCCGACGCCACCGTGCGCCAGGCCAACCAAGTGATGATCACGCGCGGCGTGCGCCTGCTGCTGGTCATGGGCGACGACGAGCAGATCGACGGGCTGATCACCGCCCGCGACACGCTGGGCGAGAGGCCGATCAAGATGCTCTCGGAAAACGGCGGCAGACATCACGAGCTCTGCGTCGCCGACCTCATGGTGCCGCGCAGCGCCATCGACGTCTTCGACATCGCCACGGTGAGGCGCGCCGAAGTCGGGCATATCATCGCCACGCTGAAGGAAGTCGGCCGCCAGCACGCGCTGGTGGTCGAACGGGATGCGGCGAGCGGCAAGGAAGCGGTGATCGGCGTGTTCTCCGCCACCCAGATCGGCCGCCAGCTCGGCGTCCCGGTGCTGACCTTCGAAATCGCCAGGACCTTCGTGCAGATCAAAGCCGAACTCGATAAATAATCTCAGTATTCCTGTTCTGCTTCCTGAGCATCGGACCGACCACCCGCCTTCGTGAACTCAAGCCGGTCGGGTGGAAGACCTTTTCCGCTTTCACGATCGGAGTCGCGGTGAACGTCGTGCTCGGCTTACGGATCGGTCCGCGCCGATACCGCTCATTGCCGATTCAAGGACATGTTTTTGCTGGCGACAAGCGCCCGCCCGGGCTTCGAGCAGATGCCGGCGCCGTGATCACGCCCTGATCATATAGTCAGCCGCCGGTAAATTTCCGCCACCTTGAACGGCAGCGCCGTCACCTGGTCGAGCACGACGAAACGCGCCGGGCCGTACAGACGCGAAAGATAGTCGTGCCCTTCCCGGTCGATGGTGATGCAGAACGGATGGATGCCGGCGCGGCGCGCCTCGATCAGCGCCTGGCGGGTATCCGCGATGCCGTACTCGCCGCGGTAGTGGTCGTTGTAGTCTTCCGGCCGGCCGTCCGTGAGCGTGATCAAGAGGCGGCTCCTGGCCTCGACGTCGAGCAAGAGGCGCGACAGATGCCGGAGGGCGAAGCCCATCCGGGTATAGTCCTGCGGCCGGATGCCGCTGATGCGCGCCTTGACCGCTTCGTCGTAGGCGTCGTCGAAGCGCTTGATGCGGAACAGCTCGCACTTCTTGCGGGTCATCCCGGAGAAACCGTAGATCGCGTAGCGGTCGCCCAGTACCTCCAGCGCCTCGCACATCAGCACCAGCGCCTCGCGTTCGGCGTCATTCACCCAGCCCTTCGTCGATCCGCTCATGTCCACCAGAAAGGCGACGGCGATGTTGCGTCCGGATCGGGACAGCCGCGCGTAGAGCAGCTCGCTCATTTCGCCGCCGCCGCGCAACTCCGAGAGCGCCTCGACCAGGGCGTCCAGATCGACCTGCTCGCCGTGCGCCTGGCGCTTTTGCAGCCGCTCCTCGTGCCGCAGGCTCTCGAAGCTGCGGCGCAGCCGCCGCACCAGTGCGCCGTGCTTGACCAGCGTCTGGCGGATGAAATCCGGATCGCCGGGCGGCACCTCCTTCTCGCGCATCACGCACCAGTTCTTGCGATAGTGGCCGCGGCCGACGTCCCATTCCGGATACAGGATGGCCCCCTCCTCGTGGTAGCTGCCCTGCCAGACCTGGTCCGGATCTCTGCTGATCTCGCGCTGCCGCTGGGCAGCGTATTCGCCCGGTCCCGCCGCCAGCAGATACTCCGGCGGGATTTCGCCGAAATCGAAGCGCACCGAAGCGAGCAACTGGCGCACGTCCTCGGGCGGGGCCAGCGGCGCATCGCCCAGGAACAATTCCAGCTCGCCCGCGGCCCCGCTCTGATCCTCGCGCTGCCTGAGCTCGAAGCGCCTGGCCTGTTCCGCCTCGCCGAGTTCGGGCGGAGTCCCGGCCAGCTCGGACAGGCGCAGCCGCAACAGCATCTTTTCCCGCTCGATGCGCGCAGCCACCGCCTCCGGCCGCAGCTCGCACTGGTGATGGGCGGGAGGCGGCAGCTCCCCGGACAAGGCCTCGGGCACGAGCTCGAGGCTGTCGCGGAAGCTCGCCCCCGGATCGCCCAGGCGCTCGGCGTAGCCTCGCCAGGCGGGGGGCAGCGGCGCTCCCTGCTGCCTGAAGCGCCGTATGTCCCGGCCCAGTCCGGGCAGCTCGCGCGCGATGCAGGCTTCCAGGCGCAGGGTTTCCAGCGCGTTGAAGCAGGCGAGCGCACGCTCCGGGAAGGGTTGGCCGGACAAGGCATCTTCGGCCAGCGCGCGCGTCGTGCCGAAGCGTCCCTGCGCCCAGAGCATGGCCACCAGCGCCTTGTACAGCGCAAAGTTGTCGGCCGCCGAGGGCAGGCGCGCCATCAGCGCCGGCAGATGCAGGGTCTCGCCGTCGGTCCAGGCGGTCTCCCCCTCGCTCGCCTCGAGCTGCAGGCGCCGCCCGGAAAAACCGCGGGCGACGGTCAGCAAGATGCCGCGCAAATCGGCGAGCGCCACGCCCTCGGCACGGTTCTGGCGCTGTGCCAGGTTGCGTTCGGCAGCGCGCAGCACCGCCACCGCCGCCTGCAGTCCCTCGCTGTCGATGGCGTCGAGCGCCTCGACCAGCCACGCCTCGATCAGGCGTCGATCTACGCGCGCCAGCAGCCCCGGCGCCCGGCCCGCGAACAGATGGGCGAGCTGCACGTGCGCCGTCGCGAGCTTCTGGACCCAGTCCAGGACGAAGTCCTGCTCGTCCGCTGCCAGCGTCGCGATCGCCCGGGCAAAGCCGCTGACGTCCTGCAGGGTGAATTCCACCTCCAGCCAGGCCTCCAGCCGCCGGGTGATTTCCCCGAGGGACAGGCCGCCCATCAGAACAGCGAGGCGGACAACTCCTGCACCGCCGCGAGCGTCTCGGCATCGTCGGTGATGGCCTGGGCGATGGCGCCGCGGCAGGCGACGGCGGGGGAGAGGCCGGCGGCGATCAACTGCCCGGCGTGGACCAGGAGCCGGGTGCTGGCCCCCTCATCGAGACCGTTGCCCTTGAGGTTGCGCGTCATCCGGGCGAACTTCACCAGCTTGGCGGCGAGCTCGGGCGTCAGGCCCGATTCGCGCACGACGATGCCCGCTTCTGTGGCGGCGTCGGGATAATCGAATTCGCAGGCGATGAAGCGCTGCCGGGTGCTCTGCTTCAGCTCCTTCAGCACGCTCTGGTAGCCGGGGTTGTAGGAGATGACCAGCATGAAGTCGTCGGGCGCGTGCAACACCTCGCCGCGCTTGTCGATCGGCAGGATGCGCCGGCCGTCCGCGAGCGGATGGATCACCACCATGGTGTCCTTGCGCGCCTCGACGATCTCGTCCAGATAGCAGATGGCGCCGCCCCTGACTGCGGCCGCCAGCGGTCCGTCGATCCAGACGGTCTGGCCGCCGACGATCAGGTAGCGGCCGACCAGGTCGGAGGCGGTCAGGTCGTCGTGGCAGGCGACGGTCACCAGCGGACGATCCAGACGCCAGGCCATGTGCTCGACGAAGCGGGTCTTGCCGCAGCCGGTCGGCCCCTTGAGCAGCATCGGCAGACGGTGGCGATGGGCGGCCTCGAACAGCGCCACCTCGTCGCCGGTGGGCTGGTAGTAGGGTTCAGAGGCGATGCGCTGGGGCGCCAGCGTGACCAGACTGTCAGGACTGGGCATGCTCAGTCTTCCGCCATGTCGTCTTCCTGCCGCGCCAGTTTCTCGGCGGCTTCGAGTTCGAGCCGCAGCCGGTTGTCCTGGACCTGCCGGCGCCGCGCTTCGGCGGCGGCCTCGCGCATCTTGATGCCCTCCTCCTCGCCGAACAGCACCTGGCGCAGGAAGCGGAAAGCGAACTGCATCAGCGCCACGTCGTCGGTCTGCCACTTGGCGCGCTCGTCTTCGGCGATGTCGTAGAGCAGGTTGAACGAGGCGCTGGTGACGAAGTCGCGGAAGCGGTCGATGTCGTAGCAGCTCATGAAGAAGAGCTGCAGGCTGCGCTTGGAGGGCTTGCCGATGCTCGGTCCCGAGGACTTCTTCTTCAGGATCAGCTGGCGCCAGCCGCGGGCCAGCTCGTCGTAGTCCGTGAGGCCCTGCTCCTTGCGGTAGTCGTCGACGCTGATCGAGCGCGGCTCCAGGTGCCCCAGGCAGTGCTCCTCCTTGACCAGGGCGTAGGCGTTGCGATCGACGTATTCGTCCTGGCGGCGCATCGAGAGCAGCGCCACCGGGTAATAGCGGCAGGCGGTGGGCCGGTCCTCATAGACGCTGCAGCCCTCGTCGGTCATGAACTGGCAGGCGCTGCCGCCCTCGACCGGACGCAGCTTGACGCCGGCGATGCCGTCCTTTTCGATCTCGTAGGGCAGCGTGAACAGCTCCAGGAACTCGGTCGAAGTGATGCCCAGGCGTCGTTTCAGGCGCAGGATGTCGTAGGGCGTCAGGCTGATGTCGATGTTCTTGCAGCAGGCATTGAAGCAGGCGATGCCCTTGTGGCAGCTGAACTGGATCACCTTGTCGCCGTCGAACATCTCCGGCATCACCGGACTGGTCGGGAATGGATTGTCGTCGGCCATTTCGTTTTCCTCAAAAAAGCCCGGGCGCCTGAGCGCCCGGGAGGGACATCATACTACCAAGGAAGATCGGTGCGGCCCCCGCCGCCGGGTCCCCCAAGGGGACTTCCTGCGGGGCGCCGCCCCAAGGCGGGGGCAGCGTAAGCCTGCGCGCGAAGCGAGCCTCCGTCACCCCCGCCCAAGGGGAGGGGGCTGGGGGGAAGGCCCTCAGTGCGGCGCGGCGGCCTTGAACAGCTTGGACTTATCGACGAGGTCGACGT
>JAJZPJ010000078.1 GCA_021811225.1 Pseudomonadota bacterium | reverse complement strand
CAGGGACGAACGACCGTCACCCCCGCCCTCGGGGCGGGGGCTGGGGGGTGGGCCGTTTTACCCCCGCCCGATCCTGCCTTCGGTGCCCGCCAGCAGCTTGCGGATGTTCGCCGCATGACGCCAGATCAAGAGCGCGCTGATGGCGGCGACGCTGGCGGCCAGCCTCGGATCGGGGAGCAGCAGGGCGCCGGCGATCGGCGTCAGCAGGGCGGCGGTGAGTGCGGCGAGCGACGAGTAGCGCGTGACCAGCGCGACCAGGAGCCAGCAGCCGGCGGCGACCAGGGCGAGCTGCGCCGACAGACCGAGCAACACGCCCAGCGCCGTGGCCACGCCCTTGCCGCCCTTGAACCCGAGGAATAGCGGGAAGACGTGGCCGAGGAAGACGGCGAGGCCGCACCATGCCACGGTCGGTACCGAGCCATCCAGCCGCTGCGCCAGCCAGACCGCGAACCAGCCCTTGGCGGCGTCGCCGACCAGGGTGAGCAGGGCGGCCGCCTTGTTGCCCGAACGCAGCACGTTGGTGGCGCCCGGATTGCCCGAGCCGTAGGTTCTGGGATCGGCCATGCCGAAGGCGCGCGATACGATCACCGCGAAGGGCAACGAGCCCAGCAGGTAGCCCAGGATGACGATGGCGAGCGCGATCATGGCGAATTCCCAATAGAATGCGGGCAATTGTAGCGAAAGAAGCGGCCATGGATTTTATCTTCATCGACGACATGCGCGTCGAAGCCCACGTCGGAATCTTCCCGCGCGAGCGGGCGGCGACCCAGACGCTGGAAATCAGCCTGACCTTCGGCGTGCCCGATGCGGCCGCCGCCAACGACGACATCAGCGACACCATCCGCTACGACGAGGTGATCGAGCGCATCCGGCGCGAACTGGGCGAGCGCCACTTCAACCTGCTGGAGACCCTGGGCGAATACGTGATCGGCCTGATGCTCGAACAGTTCGGCGCGCCCTGGGTGAAGATCTCGATCGCCAAGCTCGGCATCATGAAGGGCGTGCGCCGGGTCGGCGTGCAGATCGAGCGCAGCAGGAGCTGAGCCGCCCGCGTCGGGGTGCTCAGACGCTATCCGTTCCGGCGGGAGCACCGGAAACAAGACTTCCTCGCACCGTTTCAAGCCTCAAGCAAATAGTTTCGTCAGCGGCATGTTTCCCCAGCGTTTTTCCTCTTTCCGCGAATGGGCACGGAAATTGAGTGAGTCCGACGCGATGGGGTCGGCATCGATGGAATTTCTGGGGGAGGGAAAACATGGGCGAGACGATATTCGATCTGGGATCGGGCGACGGGATACCGTCCACCGTCGAAAATAGACTGGGGATTTCGCGGCGGGAATTCCTCCAGTTCTGCACCGCCATGGCCGCGACCCTCGGCCTGCCCACCGGCGCCGAGGCGGCGATTGCCAAGGCCATAGAGAAGGCGCGTCGGCCGTCGGTGATCTGGCTGCATTTCCAGGAATGCACCGGCTGCACCGAGTCGTTGCTGCGCGCCGAGCACCCGACCCTGGAAAAGCTCATCCTCGACGTCATCTCGCTCGACTATCACGAAACCCTGATGGCTGCCGCCGGCCATCAGGCCGAGGCCGCCCGCAGGAGCGCGATGCAGGCGAACAAGGGCAAGTACGTGCTGGTGGTGGAGGGCGCGATCCCGACCCGGGACAACGGCATCTACTGCAAGATCGGCGGCCAGAAGGCGGTCGACATGGTCAAGGAGTGCGCCGCCGACGCGGCGGCGCTGATCGCCATCGGTTCCTGCGCCTCCTGGGGCGGCATGCCCTCGACCAGCCCGAACCCGACCGGCGCCTCCAGCGTCTCGGAGGTGCTGGGCAAGCCGGTGCTGACCATCCCCGGTTGCCCGCCCAATCCCTACAATTTCCTGTCCACGGTGGTGCACCTGCTGACCTTCGGCAAGCTGCCCGAACTCGATAAGCTGGGTCGCCCGCTGTTCGCCTACTCGCGGCTGATCCACGACAACTGCGAGCGGCGCGCCCACTTCGACGCCGGGCGCTTCGCCCTGGAGTACGGCGATGCCGGTCACCGCCAGGGCTATTGCCTGTACAAGCTCGGCTGCAAGGGACCCGAGACCCACGCCAACTGTCCGACCATCCTGTTCGGCGACGCCGGCGCGGGATGCTGGCCGGTGGGCAACGGCCATCCCTGCATCGGCTGCACCGAGCAGGGCGTCGGCTTCACCAAGCCCGTGCATGAACTGGCGGTGTTGAAGAACGTGGTGCCGCCGACCTCCTACCCGCGCGTCGTCGAAGAACAGGGCCATTCCAGCTTCGCCGCCGCGGCGGCCCTGGCGGCCATCGCCGGCGCGGCGGCGGGCGGGGCGGCGATGCTGGCCCGGAACCTCGGCAAAGCGCACGAGGAAGCCGACGTCGGCGAAAAGCAGGAGTGAGCGCCATGGACCGCCGCGATTTCTTCAAGCTGTCCCTGGCCGGTGGCGCCGCGCTGGCCGCCGGCCCCGCCCTGGCCCGCGAGGACAAGGTGATCCCGACCGAGGCCTTGGGGCTGCTCTACGATTCGACCCTGTGCATCGGCTGCAAGGCCTGCGTGGCGGCCTGCAAAGAGGCCAACGACATGCCGCCCGAGTTCCTGCCCGACAGCGGCCAGCCCTACTGGGACATGCCGCTCGACCTCTCGGGCAAGACGCTCAACGTCATCAAGGTCTACCAGAACGGCAAGATGGAGCACAAGGACCAGGTGCAGGACGGCTATGCCTTCATCAAGAAGTCCTGCATGCACTGCGTCGATCCTTCCTGCGTCTCCGCCTGCCCGGTGGCGGCGATGCAGAAGGACCCGGTCACCGGCGTCGTCAGCTACAACAAGGACGCCTGCATCGGCTGTCGCTACTGCGTCGCCGCCTGTCCCTTCGGCGTGCCGCGCTTCACCTACGACAAGGCCATACCGCAGATCAGCAAGTGCCAGTTGTGCCGGCAGCGCTGGGCGGCGGGCAAGTATTCCGCCTGCGCCGAAGTCTGCCCGACCGGCGCCACCCTGTTCGGCAAGGTCAGCGATCTCAAGCGGGAGGCGGCGCGCCGGCGCGCCCTGACGCCCGGCAGCCAGACGGTGTTTCCGCGCGGTCGCCTGGGCGGACCCGACGAGAGCTATCCCGGCGTGGCCTCCAAGTACGTCGATCGCCTCTACGGCCAGACCGAGTTCGGCGGCACCCAGATGATCATGCTCGCCGGCGTGCCCTTCGAGAAGCTCGGTTATCCGGACCTGCCGCCGCGCTCGGACGCGGCGCGCTCGGAGACGCTGCAGCACGGGCTCTACCGCGGACTGGTGACGCCGCTGGTCTTCCTCGGGGCGCTGACCTACGCCGCCCGGCGCAACGTCAAGGACGAAGAAGGCAAGGACGGCAGCGAGGGAGACCATCATGGCTGAGCACGCAGTTTCGCACGCGCCGGCGCCGCTCGGCGGCCGGCTGGTGACGCCGGTGACCGTGACCCTGGCGGCGCTGGCGCTGGCCGCCGCGGTGGTGCTGGCATTCCGCTTCATCTACGGGCTGGGCGCGGTCACCAACATCAACGACGGCTATCCCTGGGGCATCTGGGTCGCCTACGACGTGGTGGTCGGCTCGGCCTTCGCCTGCGGCGGCTACGTCATGGCGCTGCTGGTGTATATCTTCAACAAGGGCGAGTACCACCCGCTGGTGCGGCCGGCGCTGCTGGCTTCGCTGTTCGGCTACACCCTGGCCGGCGCCTCGGTGATCTTCGATCTTGGCCGCTACTGGAATTTCTGGCACATCCTGACGCCCGGCTACGCCCAGGTGAACTCGGTGATGTTCGAGGTGGCGGTGTGCATCTCGCTCTACATCCTGGTGATGTGGATCGAGTTCTCGCCCGCCTTCCTCGACCAGCTCGGCTTCGGCGGCGTCAAGAAGAAGCTCTCCAAGGCGATGTTCCTGTTCATCGCCCTGGGCGTGCTGCTGCCCTCGATGCACCAGTCCTCGCTCGGCTCCCTGCTGGTGATCTTCGGCCGGCAGATCAATCCGCTCTGGCAGGCGGGCTATCTGCTGCCGCTCGAGTACCTGATGACCGCGGTGCTGCTCGGCTTCGCCATGGTGGTGTTCGAGGCGACGCTGGTCTCGGTCGGCTTCCGCCGGCCGCTGGAGACCGCGCTGCTGTCCAAGTTGGCGAAATTCATCTGGGGCCTGCTGATCGCCTACCTGGCGGTGCGCGTCGGCGATCTGCTGGCGCGCGGCGCCCTGGGCAACGCCTTCCGGTTCACGATCGAAGCCGCCAGCTTCTGGGCCGAGATGCTCTGCTTCGCCATCCCGGCCTGGCTGCTCGCCGCCCAGGCAAGGCGGAACAACCCGGGCAAGCTGTTCGCCGCCGCGGTGCTGTTGATGCTCGGCGGCTTCCTGCTGCGCATCAACGGTTTTCTCGTGGGCTACGAGACCGGCGCCGGCTGGCACTACTTCCCGGCGCTGCCGGAACTCGTCGTGACGATAGGCCTGATCGCCTTCGAAATCCTGGCCTACATCGTCCTGGTCAAAATCCTGCCCGTGCTGCCCGCGCAGTCGGCGACACACTGAGAAGAGGAGCGCAAGATGGGAACACGCATCACGGTAGATCCGGTCACCCGCATCGAGGGACATCTGCGCATCGACTGCGAGGTCGACGGCGGCAAGATCACCAAGGCCTGGTCCTCCGGCCAGATGTGGCGCGGCGTCGAGCTGATCATGCTCGGGCGCGATCCGCGCGACGCGTGGACCATCACCCAGCGCATCTGCGGCGTGTGCACCACGGTGCACGCCATCGCCTCGGTGCGCGCGGTGGAAAACGCGCTGCAGATGGAGGTGCCGCTCAACGCCCAGTACATCCGCAACCTGATCATCATGGCGCACGCGGTGCATGACCACATCGTGCATTTCTACCATCTCTCGGCGCTCGACTGGGTGGATGTCACCTCCGCGCTCAAGGCCGATCCGGACAAGGCGGCGAGCCTCGCCGAGAGCCTGTCCTCCTGGTCGGGCAACGGCAAGGAGCAGATGCGTGCGGTCAAGGCGCGCCTGGCCGGCTTCGTCAACGGCGGCCAGCTGGGCATCTTCACCAACGGCTACTGGGGCCATCCGGCGATGAAGCTGTCGCCGGAGGTGAACCTGATGGCGGTGTCGCACTACCTGCAGGCGCTGGAGATACAGCGCAAGGCCAACAAGATCGTCACCATCCTCGGCGCCAAGACGCCGCACATCCAGAACCTGGCGGTGGGCGGCGTCTCCAACGCGCTGTCCCTGGACTCGCCCTCGGTGCTGACGCTCGAACGCCTGATGGCGGTGAAGGGCTGGATCGACGAGCTGTCCGATTTCGTCAAGAACGTCTATCTGATCGACGTCGCCGCGGTCGGCGCCTTCTACGCCGACTGGACCCAGTACGGCGCCGGCGTCACCAACTACCTGTGCGTGCCGGACATTCCGCTCGACACCCGGGGCACCCGCTTCGCCCTGCCCGGCGGCTACATCGCCGCTGCCGACCTGGCCAGCCACAAGCCGATCACGAGCTTCAACGACGCGTACTGGCAGAAGGGGGTCGAGGAATCGGTCAAGCATTCCTGGTACAACTACGACGCTCCCGGACCGCTGCATCCCTACCAGGGCGAAACCAAGCCCAACTACACCGACTTCCAGGAAAACGCCAAGTACTCGTGGCTCAAGTCGCCGACCTTCTACGGCCAGGTGGCGCAGGTCGGGCCGCTGGCGCGCGTCCTCAACATGCTCGCCGCCGGCCACGAGCCGACCAAGAAGTACGCGACCTTGGCGCTCGACACCGTCTCGTCCCTGGCCAAGACCAAGGTCGGCCTCTCGGCGATGCACTCGACCATCGGCCGCCATGCGGCGCGGGCGATCTCCTGCGCGGTGCAGGTGGACATGCTCGCCGATCAATGGTCGCTGCTGGTCAATAACATGGCCAAGGGCGACATGAGCACCTACAACCACCCGGTCTTCCCCAAGGGCGAGCAGATGGGCGTCGGCTATCACGAGGCGCCGCGCGGCGTCCTCTCCCACTGGGTGGTGATCGACGACGGCAAGGTCAAGAACTACCAGTGCGTCGTGCCCTCGACCTGGAACGCCTGCCCGCGCAACGAGAAGGACGAGCCGGGCCCCTACGAGGCCTCGCTGATCGGCAACCCGATGGCCAATCCCGAGCTGCCGCTGGAGGTGCTGCGCACCGTCCATTCCTTCGATCCGTGCATCGCCTGCGCGATCCACGTGACCGACAAGGACGGCGGCGACACCTACACCGTCAGGGCCAAGTGATGGCCGCGCGCGTGCTGATCCTGGGCATCGGCAACATCATTCTCAGCGACGAGGCGGTGGGCGTGCGCGCGGTGGAGTTCCTGCTGGACAACTACGACTTGCCGGCCGGAGTGTCGGCCGTCGATGCCGGCACCAGCAGCATGGACCTGCTCGACGAGATCGCCGACGTCGATCTGCTCGTGGTCCTGGATGCGGTGCGCGCCGGCAAGCCGCTGGGCACCGTGGTGCGCCTGGCCGGCGGCGAGGTGCCGGTGTTCTTCCGGAAGAAGCTCTCGCCCCACCAGGTGGGTCTGTCGGACGTGCTGGCCAGCCTGGAGTTCGCCGGCTGCCGGCCCAAGGACATCGTCGTGCTCGGCGTCGAGGCCGAGAATTTCGAACTGGGGCTGGAGATGGGCGCCGTCGTCGCGGCGCGCGTGCCGGAGCTGGCGGCGCTGGTCGTCGATGAGCTGGAAAGCCGCGGCATCGCGCTCGCGCCCAGGCGCCGGGCCGCCTGACCCCATGTGCCTGGCCGTGCCCTCGCGCGTCGTCGCCGTCGCTGGCCTGTTGGCCACGGTGGAGGCTTTCGGCGTACAGCGGCAGGTGAGCCTGATGCTGATGACGGAGGAGGTGGCGGTCGGCGATTACCTGCTGATCCAGGCCGGCGGCTTCGCCTTCGAGCGCCTCGAAGCGGGGCGGGCGGAAGACTCGCTGGCGCTGATGCGCGAGATCCTGGAGGGCGAGAGCGATGCGCGCGCCTGGGGGAACCCGTGATGCCCGCGGATCGGAGCGATCAGGCAATCGCGGCGCGGATGGCGGACGCCTTCCGGCGCATCGGGCGCGAGCGCATGGCCGGCATCGCCGTGAGCAACCCGGCGCTCGAGGTCGAGGTGGTCGGCGCCAGGCGCTGGCAGGGCCGCTGGCTCGGCATCCTGATCACCCCCTGGTGCATGAACCTGGTCCTGCTGCCCGACGAGGAAACGCCCGCCGGGCAGGAGCGCGTCTTCCATCGCTTTCCCTCCGGCGACTACGCCTTCCTGCCCGGGTGCGAGCCCGAGATCGGCGGGTATCTCTCCTGCGCCCTGCTCTCGCCGTTGTTCCAGTTCGCCGCGCAAGACGGCGCCCGCGCCACCGCCGAAGCGGCGCTGGCGGCATTGATGTCGCCGCCGCTTGCGACAGCGGCGCAGGACAAGCCCGAGCGGCACGAGAGCGTCTTGCGGGCGCCGCTGTCGCGGCGCGGATTTCTCGCCGGCGGCCTGTTCCGGAGCTAGGACGCTGGCACTGCCGCGGTGCTTGGTGCACACTATGGCGTCGCTGATGCTTGCCCTTCAAGATGCATGAAATGTCCCTGGCCGAAGGCGTGCTGCAACTGATCGAGGCTGAGGCCAGCGCCCAGGGTTTCACCCGCGTCACCCGGGTGTGCCTGGAGATCGGGCAGCTCTCCAGCGTCGAGCCCGAGGCGCTGGCCTTCTGCTTCGACGCCGTGACCCAGGGCAGCATCGCCGCCGGGGCGAGCCTGGAAATGCAGGCGGTGGCCGGTTGCGGCTGGTGCCTGCCTTGCGGCCAGACCGTAGCGCTGACCCGGCTCTACGATGCCTGCCCGCGCTGCGGCGGCTATCAGGTGCAGGTCACCGGCGGCACCGAGATGCGCGTCAAGGAACTGGAAGTGGAGTGAAGGAGGCAACATGTGTAGCACCTGCGGTTGCGGCAGCGGCGAGACGCTGATCGACGGCGAAGCCGCTGAGCACGGAAATTCCCACGATCACCCCCATCCCCACCCGCACGGCCACGCCTATACCCACGCGCCGGGCCTGGGCCGGACGCGGATGGTGCAGATCGAGCAGAACATCCTGGCCAAGAACGACGCCCACGCCCGGGAGAATCGGCGCTGGCTCGCCGATCGCGGCGTCTTCGCCCTCAATCTGGTCTCCAGTCCCGGCTCGGGCAAGACCACGCTGCTGGTCAAGACCATCGAAATGCTCGCGGGCCGGCGCGCCGTCGCGGTCATCGAGGGCGACCAGCAGACCAGCCAGGACGCCGAACGGATCCGCGCCACCGGCGCTCCCGCCATTCAGATCAACACCGGCCGGGGCTGCCATCTCGACGCCCACATGGTCGGCCACGCGCTGGAGAAGCTGGAGTTGCCGAGCGGCTCGCTGCTGATGATCGAGAACGTCGGCAACCTGGTCTGTCCGGCCGCCTTCGATCTGGGCGAGGCGCACAAGGTGGTGATCCTCTCGGTCACCGAGGGCGAGGACAAGCCGATCAAGTACCCGGACATGTTCCGCGCCGCCGACCTGATGCTGCTGAACAAGTGCGACCTGCTGCCCCACCTCAGCTTCGACGTCGAGCGCGCCCTGGCCTTCGCCCGCCGGGTCAATCCCGGCATCGCCGTCATCCAGACCTCGGCCACCAGCGGCGAAGGCCTGGAGGAGTGGCTGGAATGGCTCGCGCGCGGCGCGGCGAGGGCATGATCGCCAGCCGCATCCACGTCACCGGCGTCGTCCAGGGCGTGGGCTTCCGCCCCTTCGTCTGGCGCCTGGCGCGGGAGCTGGACTTGAACGGCTGGGTGAGAAACGACGCCGAGGGCGTCGAGATCGCCGCCGAGGGCGCGGCGGCGCCGATCGCCGCGCTGCTCGAACGGCTGCGCAGCGAGGCGCCGCCCCTGGCGCGCGTCGATGCCGTCTGCGCCCGCGAAGCGGCGGCCGAGGGGCGCCGCGGTTTCTCCATCGTCGGCAGCCGAGCCGGCCGGGTGAATACCGCCATCGGCCACGACACCGCGCCTTGCCCAGAATGCCTGGCCGAGCTGTTCGATCCGCGCGATCGGCGCCACCGCCACGCCTTCATCACCTGCACCCACTGCGGCCCGCGTTTCACCGTGACGCGGAGCCTGCCCTACGACCGGGCGCAGACCAGCCTGGCGCCGCATCCCCTGTGCCCGGCGTGCGCCGACGAATACGCCGATCCGGCCGATCGCCGCTTCCACGCCGAGACCAGCTGCTGCCCCAATTGCGGCCCGCGGCTCGCCCTGCGCAACGCCGAGGGCGAGCCGCTGCCGGGGCAGCCGATCGCCGCGACCCTGGCGCTGCTGCGCGCCGGCAGCATCGTCGCGATCAAGGGCCTGGGCGGCTTCCATCTGGTCTGCGTCGCCGACGATCCGGCCGCGGTGGCGCGGCTGCGGGCGCGCAAGGCGCGCGAGGAGAAGCCCTTCGCGCTGCTCTTCGCCAATGCCGCCTCGGTCGCCGCCCACGCCGAGATCGGCGCCGAGGATGCGGCGCACCTCGCCTCGCCCGAGCGGCCGATCGTGCTGCTGAAAAAACGCGCTGGCTGCGATCGCAAGTTCCCGGGCGTCGCGCCGGGGCTGGCCTGGCTCGGGGCGATGCTGCCGGCGACGCCGATCCAGTACCTGCTGTTCCACGAGGCGGCCGGCCGTCCCGCCGGCAGCGACTGGCTGGCGCAGCGCCAGGACCTGGCGTTGGTGGCGACCAGCGCCAACCCCGGCGGCGAGCCGCTGGCGATCGACGATGACGAAGCGCTGGCGCGCCTGTCGGGCATCGCCGACGCGATCCTCGGCCACGACCGCGCCGTCGTCACGCCTTGCGACGACTCGGTGATCCGCCATGGCCGCTTCATCCGTCGCGCCCGGGGGTTCACGCCGCGCGCCATCCGGCTGGCGCATGCGGGGCCCGGCGTCCTGGCGCTGGGCGGCCATTTCAAGAACACGATCTGCGTCACGCGCCATGACGAGGCCTTCGTCTCGCAGCATCTGGGCGACCTGGACAGCGCCGCCAGTCGCCTCCTCCACGAGGAGAGCGTGGCGCGGCTGCTGGCGCTGACCGGCATCGCGCCGGAACTCGTCGCCTGCGACCTGCACCCGGATTTCCATTCCAGCCGTTTCGCCGCGGCATTCGCCGAAGAGCGCGGCCTGCCGCTGGTCGCGGTGCAGCACCACCACGCCCACGTCGCGGCGGTGCTGGCCGAACACGGTCACGACGGACCCGCGCTCGGCCTCGCGGCCGACGGCGTCGGCCTGGGCAGCGACGGCGGCGCCTGGGGCGGCGAGCTGCTGCGGATCGACGGCGGGCATTGCCTGCGCCTGGGCAGCCTCGCGCCCTTGCCCCTGCCCGGCGGCGACCGCGCCGCGCGCGAACCCTGGCGTCTGGCGGCGGCGGCGCTGTGGCGGCTGGGCCGCGGCGACGAGATCGCGGCGCGCTTTGCCGCCCAGCCCGCGGCGGCCGGTCTCGCCTCCCTGCTCGAACGCGGGAGCAACTGCCCGCCGACCTCCAGCCTCGGCCGGATCTTCGACGCTGCCGCGGCGCTCCTGGGCGTGCGCGCGCTGTCGGCCTTCGAGGGCCAGGCGGCGATGCTGCTGGAGGGGCTGGCCGAACGCCACGGCGCCGCCGCGCCGCCAGCCGGCGGCTGGTCCCTGGGACCGGACGGCTCGCTCGATCTGCTGCCGCTCCTGGCGGCGCTGGCCGACGCCGAAGACCGGGGCCAGGCCGCCGCGCAGTTTCACGCCGCCGTCGCGGCGGCGCTCGCCGACTGGGTCATCGGCGCGGCGCGCGGGCAGGATTTGGCCACCGTGGCGCTCTCCGGCGGCTGCTTCGTCAACGATCTCTTGACGCGAGCGCTGCTCTCTCGGCTGGAGAGCGCCGGGCTGCGCGTGCTCACCGCGCGCCAATTGCCGCCCAACGACGGCGGCCTCTCGCTCGGCCAGGCCTGGGTGGCCCGGCAAACCCTGGAGGCGTAAACCATGTGCCTGGCATTGCCCGCACGCATCGTCGAAATCCGCGACGCCGATCAGGCGGTGATCGAACTGGGCGGCGTGCGCAAGGACTGCTCGCTGGCGCTGATCGACGCCGCCGCGGTCGGCGATTACGTCATCGTCCATGTCGGCTATGCGCTGACCAAGCTCGATCCCGAGGAGGCGGCGAAGACCCTGGCCCTGTTCGCCGAGATGGGCCAGGCGGCTCTGGCGGGGGACGTTTGATCCCGCCGCAGGGCCGCCCCGAGGCGGGAACCGCGTATGGCATGGCGTCCCGCAGGGACGAACCTTTGTCACCCCCTTCCCCGGGGCGAGACGGGGAATTCGGCGAGCGGTGCTCGCCGCCTGTCGAGCGACGCAGCGGAGCGCAGGCTCCGGGGATGGGGGGATGGCCGTGAAGTACGTCGAGGAATTCCGCGACGGCGGGCTGGCGAAGGGTCTGGCCGCCGCCGTGGCGCGCGCCGCCGAACCCGGCCGCGACTACAGCTTCATGGAGTTCTGCGGCGGCCATACCCACGCCATCTCCCGCTACGGCGTCGCCGACCTGCTGCCGCCCGGCGTGCGCA
>JAJZPJ010000077.1 GCA_021811225.1 Pseudomonadota bacterium | reverse complement strand
CGCAGACCGGCAAGGTGTTCCGCCTGCGCGGCAAGGGCATCAAGGGCGTGCGCAGCATCAGCCACGGCGACCTGCTCTGTCACGTCGTGGTGGAGACGCCGGTGAATCTGACCGAGCGCCAGAAGGAACTGCTGCGCGAGTTCGAGACCATCAACCAGTCCGACGCCGGCCACCACAACCCCCGCGCCAAGTCCTGGATGGACAAGGTCAAGGACTTCTTCGCGAGTCCTTGAGCTTGCGGTTTCCCGATGCGCTGCGCGCATCGGGATTTACGCGGTGAGGCTCAGAGCCGATTCGGATTGGGCGCAGCCGGGTGAATGTAGGCCCAGCCCTCGGCTTCCCTTATCGCGATCTCGCCCATGCCCGAGGGGACGATGCTGATGAACGGATAGAGATCATTGCGATCGATTTTAAGTTCCTTCAGCGTATTGTTGCATTGCGCCAGAATCACGCCCTGCTGCTGCAGGTGCCGCAGCTTGTCCTCGAAGCCGTTGTTTTTGACGTACACGTCGAAGCCGTGACTATTGGCGATCAGTTCCACCTTGAGCTTCTTGGCCAGACGGGGGTCGTGCAAGATATTCTCGATGTTGTTCAGCGTCTTCTTGATCGCCGCATTGCCGCCGGAGTCCAGTTGAAAAATGACCCCGTAATGCGCCTTGGTGGCCGCCGCGCCATGGAAATCGTCGCTGCCTCCTGCCGCCGCAAGCCCGGGCACGCCGACCGCCAACAAGGCCGCCGCTGCCACCATGCCGCTCCTCCTTCTCGCGCTCTTCTTCATGGTCTCCTCCAGTATTTTAATTTTCAGAACCGGACGATCGACTTGCCGTCCGCGCGGACGGGAATCAGCCATCCCGAACCGCCGCCGAAGTGTATAACGAGCCGCCGCCGCTGTCATCTTCAGAAGCCCGGACAGCGGCGCCCTCAATGCAGATTCAGGGCCAGCAGGATTTCGTCGTAGGCAGCTTCGATGTCGGCCATCCGGGGCGTGAACTCCGACCACTCGATACCCAGCCTGGCGCAGGCCAGCGCAGACAATGCCGGCACCCGGTTGTCCGGCTGGGCGCCCAGGTCGAGGGCGTGGCTCAAGGCTTCGGCGACGTGGATCAGGTCGCCCATCTCGCCGAAATCGCCGCTCTCCGGATCGTGATGCCCGCCGATGCCGTCGGCGATTTCATCGGGCAAATGCCACAGACGCACCAGTTCGGCACCGACCACGGCGTGATCGAAGCCGAACACCGAGCGCTCCGCCTCGACGATGGGCAGGTCCTGCTCCCGCGAGCGGCGCATGGCCTCCTCGAACGAATCAGGCACGGCCGCGAACAGCAGCATCTGGCCGATGTCGTGCAACAGGCCGGCGGTGAAAGCGGCCTCCGGGTTGTAGCGGAGATCCTCGGCGATGGCGCGGGCGCAGGTCGCCACGCCCAGGCTGTGGCGCCAGAGCACGCGCGGATCGAAGGCGCCGGAACCGAAATTGAGCCGATCGATCAGCGCGGTGGCCAGGGTGATACTGCGAATTTCCTTGAGCCCGAGCACGAGAATCGCCTGGCGCATCGACTCGATGCGGCTGCGCAGGGCGAGGGCGCTCGAATTCGCCGCGGCCAGGATGCGGGCGACGACGGCGGGGTCGGTGTTGAGGCGCTGCACCAGACTGTCGGCATCCGAGGTCTCGTCGTCGATCGTGGCGATGATGTAACGGGCGACCTCGGGCAGGGTCGGCAATGCCGAGACCCGGGACAGGATCTCCTCGAGAGTGCTCATGCCAGTTGCTGGCGCCGGTAGGCAGCGACCGCACGCTGCAGGTCCGCGCGCACCTCGCTGCCCTCGCCGCGAAAAATATGGGCGAGACGATGTTCCGCCGCTTCGATCTCGCGGCCGATGGTCGCGTCGTCGCGCTCGTCGGGAACCCTCACGAGCACGGATCTGACCGCACGGCGGCGGAGACGTTCGATCTGGGGCTCGTCGAGAACGCAGTCGGCGGACAGCAGTCTCTCCCCCTGCTTGCCGAGGATGTCGGCAGCCGCGACCATGCCCGGCAGCAGGCGTCCGAGCGCGAGATAAATGATTCGTGTCTTCATGGCGTCCGCCATTCTGCCATGATTTCGGCCGCCCCAACTCGGCACGCGGCGGAGCCGGCGGCTGCCTGGTCGCCGCCGCCTAGTGGCGCCCGCCACCCATAAACAGTTTAAATATCAACATACTGACATATTGACAAGGGGGCGGGTAGGTAATATTCTAGAATTATGACTAAAGGTAGGCTAAGGGATCACTTGGAGCGGGTTGCCATCGTCAGCCGGAACTGGGCGGACGATCCGGTCCTTCCGGCTTCGATCCGTTATATGTCGCAGCACCTCCACCGCCTGACCACGGGACTGAACAAAAGCCGGCATCCCCAGCCGTTCCCGTCCAGCGTCAGGAATGTGGAATCCCTGTTCTGCTCGATGTGCCGCCGGCTCAAGGCGCGACCCGACGAATGCGACGGGCGCTCGCTGGAGTTATGTCCGTTGTTGAGCAAGGACGCCACGAAAGTCCACTGAGGCCCGTTCAGGCCCGGCGCCAGTTCGTGCCTTGCGGCGTATCCTCGAGCACGACGCCCTCGGCCAGCAGCTCCGCGCGGATGCGGTCGGCTTCGCGGTAGTCCCGCGCCTGCTTGGCGGCGGCCCGGGCCGCGATCTTCGTCTCGATAGCGTCGTTCGCCGGCCCGGTCGTGGGCGAGGCTTGCAGGAATCCGTCCGGATCCCGCGCGAGCAGGCCGAGCACGCCGGCCAGCGCCTGCAACTGGCCGGCCAGTTGCGCATCCCGACTGCGGTTGGCCTCGCTCGCCAGTTCGAAGAGCACGGCGATGGCTTCGGGGGTGTTGAAGTCGTCGTCCATCGCCGCCTTGAAGCGGACTGCATGGATCTCGTCCCAATCGATCGCCGCAACCCCGACGGGCACGTTCTTCAGCGTCGTGTACAGCCGGGTCAGCGCCTGCCTCGCATCGTCGAGGTGGGCGTCGGAATAGTTGAGCGGGCTGCGGTAGTGGGCGCGCAGGATGAAGAAGCGCAGCACCTCGGCGTCGTAGCGCTGCAACACGTCGCGGATGGTGAAGAAGTTGCCCAAGGATTTCGACATCTTCTCGTCGTCGATGCGCACGAAGCCGTTGTGCATCCAGTAATTGACGAAGGTCTCGCCGTGCGCGCCCTCGCTTTGGGCGATCTCGTTTTCGTGATGGGGAAACTGCAGATCCTGGCCGCCGCCGTGAAGGTCGAAGTGGTTGCCGAGCAGCCGGGAGCTCATCGCCGAGCACTCGATATGCCAGCCCGGCCGACCTTCGCCCCAGGGCGAGGACCAGCGCACCTCGGCCGGCTCATCCGCTTTGGCGTGCTTCCAGAGCACGAAATCGAGCGGATCCTGCTTGCCCAGATCGACGTCTACCCGCTCGCCGGCGCGCAGATCTTCCAGGGACTTGCCCGAGAGCTTGCCGTAGGGCTTGAATTTCCTGACCGAGTAGCAGACGTCGCGGTTCGCCGCCAGATAGGCGTAGCCGTTCTTTTCCAGCGCCGCGATCATCGATTGCATCTCGTCCACGAACTCGGTGGCGCGCGGTTCGAGGTCGGGCTTCAGCACGCCCAGGGCAGCGGCATCCTCGTTCATGGCAGCGATGAAGCGATCGGTGAGCTGGCGAATGCTCTCGCCGTTCTCGGCGGCACGACGGATGATTTTGTCGTCGATGTCGGTGATGTTGCGCACATAGGTCAAGCGATAGCCGGTCGACCGCAACCAGCGCGCCACCATATCGAACACCACCAGGACCCGGGCGTGCCCGATGTGGCAGTAATCGTAGACGGTCATGCCGCAGACGTACATGCGCACCCGGCCGGGCTCGATCGGGACGAACGCCTGCTTTTGGCGGGTCAGCGTGTTGTGGATTTTCAGCATGATGGACT
This sequence comes from Pseudomonadota bacterium, assembly GCA_021811225.1. Classification (GTDB taxonomy): domain Bacteria; phylum Pseudomonadota; class Gammaproteobacteria; order Burkholderiales; family Rhodocyclaceae; genus CAIYYX01. Next base: position 7,673 of record JAJZPJ010000077.1, on the reverse strand, counting down.
TGACGAGGGTCAAGGCAGGCATCTCCTTGATGAGCGGGAGAAACTGCCCTCATTTCGTGTTGTGGAGGCTAGCGCCTTCTTGCTAGAATCGCGGACCGAATCGCACTCGCTTCCACATCCCGTGCGATCCTGCGATCCTGCCGATCCTGCGTTGGAACCCAGTATAACATGAGCTTAAGCCGCCGCTTTGCCCTCCCCCTGAGCCGCTCCCTGAAACGCTTCGGTTACCCGCTCACCCTCGCCGCCTGCCTCGCACTCGCGACGCTCCTCGCCCTGCCAGCCCGCGCCGACCAGCTCCAGGATGCCTCACGCCTGTTGAAACAGGGCCAGCAGGTGCAGGCGCTGGAAAAGACCGATCAGTATCTGTCCGCACGTCCCAAAGATGCCCAGGGACTGTTCCTCAAGGGCCTGATCCTCACCGAAATGCACCGCAACCAGGAAGCGATCGCGGTATTCACCAAGCTCACCGTGGACTATCCCGATCTGCCCGAACCTTACAACAATCTCGCGGTCATCTACGCCCAGCAGAAGCAGTACGACAAGGCCCGGCAGGCGCTGGAAGCGGCCATCCGAACCAATCCCGCCTATGCGACGGCGCGCGAGAATCTGGGCGACATCTACGCCCGCCTCGCAAGCCAGGCCTACGACAAGGCGCTGCAAATCGACTCTTCCAATACCAGCGCCCAGACCAAGCTGGCCTTGATCCGCGAGCTGATAAACACGCCGACCCGCCCCGGCCAGCCGGCAGTCAAAGCGCCCGCGATCGCCGTCGCGGCCGTGACGCCGCCGGCCCAGCCCGCAGAGCAAAAGCCGGCTGAAACCAAGCCCGTCGCCGCCAAGCCCGCTGAAACCAAACCCGCCGCGAAGCCGGCACCCGTTGTGGCGGCCAAGCCGGCCAAAGCCAAGCCCCTGCCCGCGGTCGTGCCCGGCGCCAAGCTGGAACGGGTGTTGGAAGCCTGGGCGCAGGCTTGGTCGAAAAAGAACGTCAAGGCCTATCTCGCCTTCTACGCCAGGGACTTCAAGACGCCTGGAGGCATGAGCCGCGCCGCCTGGGAGAAGGAGCGGGCCACGCGCATCAACAAGCCGGGAGCTATTCAGGTCGGCATCGAGCATCTGCGCATCACCGCGGACGGCGCCGGGCACGCCGTCGCCAAATTCCGCCAGCACTACCGCTCCGCCTCGTTCAAGGCCAACAGCAACAAGGTGATCGTGCTGGTCAAGCACGAGGGAAAATGGCTGATCCAGCAGGAGCGGATCGGTAAATGAGCAGGGATTTTCGGCACCCAGCGGCGACCGAGGATCGGATCGGCATCGTGCGCCGCCGGTTGCTCGCCGTGGCCGCTGCGTCCGCCTGCCTGCTGGCCTGCGGACCGGCGGTGGCCGTCGCACCCGCCCACCTCGATCAAGCGGCCGCCGGTCCCGAGCCGCTCTTGTCGCGCATCTTCGAGCAGATCGAACAGAACCACCTCGACGTCGCACTGGAACAGGCCGATGCGCTGATCAAGGCCTATCCGAAATTCCGTCTCACCTACCTGATCAAGGGCGATCTGCTGCTCGCGCGCGCCGGCCCGATCAGCACCTTCGGCAACGTCGCCAACGTCCCGGCCGGAAAGCTGGCAGAGCTGCGCGACGAAGCCATCGTCCGGCTCAAGGGTTACCTCGACAAGCCGCGGGCCAACACCGTACCGCGCTATTTGTTGCAGATGCCCTCGGACCAGAAATACGCCATCGTCGTCGACACCAAGAGGTCCCGCCTCTACCTCTATCAGAACGACAAGGGCACGCCGCGCTTCGTCGCCGATTACTACATCACCCAGGGTAAGCTCGGCGCCGACAAGAGACGCGAGGGCGACAAGAGGACGCCGATCGGCGTGTACCACGTCACCGGCAGCCTGTCGCCCAAGACGCTCAGCGACATCTACGGCAGCGGCGCCTTCCCCCTCAGCTATCCGAACGAATGGGACAAACGTCACGGGCGCAGCGGCCACGGCATCTGGCTGCACGGTACGCCCTCCGACACCTACTCGCGTCCGCCCAGGGACTCCGACGGTTGCGTGGTGCTGGCCAATCAGGATCTGGATACGATTTCCAAGGATCTGCAGGTGGGACTGACCCCGGTGATCATCAGCGACAGCATCGAATGGCTGTCGCTCGACGACTGGCACGCCGAGCGGGCGGCGTTCGAAAAGGATTTCGCGCAATGGCGGACGGATTGGGAGAGCCTCGACGTCAACCGCTACCTCTCCCACTATGCCAAGAACTTCAGCGCCGACGGCGAGGACCTCGCCCAGTGGTCGGCGAAGAAGCGCCTGATCGATCGCGGCAAGACCTGGATCAAGGTCACGACGAAAAACCTCAGCATGTTCCGCAACCCCGGCAAGGAGCCGATGGTCGTCGTCACCTTCGATCAGATCTATCGCAGCAACAATCTCTCCAACGTGATGAAGAAGCGCCAGTACTGGCTGAAGGAAAACGGGCACTGGAAGATAGCCTACGAAGGTCCGGCTTAGCAAGCGCCGCCCGTCACGCCGACCGTCCGGGCCACTCGGGAAAACAACCATGAACAGACTGCTCATCCTGGCCGCCGGCCTGATCTTCAGCATCCCCGCGCTCGCCGCCAATCCGCTGGTCGAGATCGAGACCAACCAGGGCAATATCGTCGCCGAAATCTATGCCGACAAGGCGCCCAAGACCGCCGCCAATTTCCTGCAGTACGTGAAGGACGGCTTCTACAACGGCACCGTGTTCCATCGCGTGATCGACGGCTTCATGATCCAGGGCGGCGGCTTCACCCCGGACATGAGGCAGAAGCCGACCCGGGCGCCGATTGCCAACGAGGCCGGCAACGGCCTGAAGAACGTCGCCGGCACGCTGGCCATGGCCCGCACCTCCGACCCCAACTCCGCCACCGCGCAGTTCTTCATCAATCTCGCCGACAATGCCTTCCTCGACTTCAAGGCACCCTCCGGCGACGGCTGGGGCTACGCGGTGTTCGGGCGGGTGACCCAGGGCTTCGACATCGTCCAGAAGATCGGCAAGCTTAAAACCGGCAACGTCGCCATGTTCCAGGACGTGCCGCTCAAGCCGGTGGTGATCGAGTCGGTGAAGCTCTTGCCCGAAAAGAAATAACCCAACCAGGAAACTCCCCATGATCAAGCTCCACACCAATCACGGCGTCATCGGCATCGAACTCGATGCCGAGCGCGCGCCCGAGACCGCCGCCAATTTTCTCGCTTACGTCGAGGCCGGCCACTACGACAACACCCTGTTTCACCGCGTGATCGACGGCTTCATGATCCAGGGCGGCGGTTTCACGCCGGACATGGAGCAGAAGCCCTGCCGGGAACCGGTCAGGAACGAGGCGGAGAACGGTCTCAAGAACAGCCACGGCAGCATCGCCATGGCGCGCACCTCCGACCCGCACTCGGCCACCGCGCAATTCTTCATCAACGTCGCGGACAACGCCTTCCTCGACCACACCGCGCCTGCGGGCAACGGCTGGGGCTACTGCGTCTTCGGCAAGGTGGTCGAAGGCATGGACGTGGTGGATAAAATCAAGGGCGTCAGGACCGGCTCCAAGCACTTCCATCAGGACGTGCCGCTCGAAGACGTGGTCATCGAGCGCGCCGAAGTCGTCTGAAGGGGCGCGTGGCATGCCCGCCGCGCTGTTCGTCTCGGATCTGCACCTGTGTCCGACCCGGCCGACTGTCGTTCGACTGTTCACAGACTTTCTCGCCGGGCCCGCCGCCGCTGCCGACGCCGTCTATATTCTCGGCGACCTGTTCGAATATTGGGCCGGCGACGACGACCTGAGCGATTCCTTCAACGCATCGATCGCGGCCGCGCTGAAAAACCTCGCCGGACGGGGTACGCGGCTGTTCCTCATCCGGGGCAACCGCGACTTCCTGCTCGGCCCGGACTTCGCCCGGGCCAGCGGCGCGAATCTGCTCGAGGAGCCGCACCTGGCCGACATCTGCGGCACCCCGACGCTGCTATTGCATGGCGACACGCTCTGCAGCGACGACATCGACTACCAGCGATTCCGGCACGAGGTGCGCAGCCAGGGCTGGCGCGACGACTTCCTGGCGCAGCCCTTGATCGAGCGCCGCGCGCAGATAGAAGCGCTGCGGCGCCGGAGCGAGGCGGAGAAGCAGCTGAAGTCCGCCGCGATCATGGACGTCAACGACGCGGCCGTCGCCGAACTGCTGCGCGCCCACGGCTACCCGCGCCTGATCCACGGCCACACCCATCGCCTTGCGCGCCATGAGTTGAGCGTCGACGGCCATCGTTGCGAGCGCTGGGTGCTGGGCGACTGGTACGCGGGCGGCAGCTTCCTCGCCTGCGACGGACAAGGTTGCCGCACGCTCGTCTGGCCGCCGGCGGCATAAGCCAGACATGCCCGCCGCGCTCGATCTGCTCCGCTCGGTGTTCGGCTACGCCGGCTTTCGCGGTGCCCAGGCCGAGGTCGTCGATCATCTGGTCGCAGGTCACGACGCGCTGGTGCTGATGCCCACCGGCGGCGGCAAGTCGCTGTGCTACCAGATCCCCGCCCTGATGAGGCCCGGCTGCGGCATCGTCGTCTCGCCGCTGATCGCGCTGATGCAGGACCAGGTCGACGCCCTCATGCAGGCCGGCGTGCGCGCCGCGTTTGTGAACTCCTCGCAGGACTTCGAGACCGCCGCGGCGACCGAGCGGCGGCTGCTCGCAGGCGAGCTCGACCTGCTCTACGTCGCGCCCGAGCGCCTGATGACCGAGCGCTTCCTGTTGCTCCTCGACCGCCTGGCCGCGGCCGGGAAACTCGCCCTGTTCGCCATCGACGAGGCGCACTGCGTGTCGCAGTGGGGCCACGATTTCCGCCCCGAATACCTCCAGTTGAGCGCACTCGCCGAGCGTTTTCCGCGCGTGCCGCGCATCGCCCTGACCGCCACCGCCGATTCCCTGACGCAGGGCGAGATCCGCTCGCGCCTAGGCCTCGCCGCGGCGCGGACCTTCGTCGCCAGCTTCGACCGGCCCAACATCCGCTACACCGTCGTGCCGCGCGGCACCGGGCAGCCGCGCAAGCAGTTGCAGGACTTCCTGGCCGAGCACCGCAACGAGGCCGGCATCGTCTATTGCCTGTCGCGCAAGAAGGTCGACGAGACGGCGAACTGGCTCGCCGGCCTGGGCGTGACCGCCCTGCCCTACCACGCCGGGATGAGCGCCGAGGACCGACGCGAAAACCAGCAGCGTTTCGTCCGCACAGATGCCGTCGTGATGGTCGCGACCATCGCCTTCGGCATGGGCATCGACAAGCCCGACGTGCGCTTCGTCGCCCATCTCGACCTGCCCAAGAGCCTCGAAGCCTACTATCAGGAGACCGGCCGGGCCGGCCGCGACGGCGAGCCGGCCGAGGCCTGGATGACCTACGGCCTGAACGACGTGGTGGTCCACGGCATGCGCATCGACGAATCGTCGGCGCCGGAAGAGCAAAAGCGCATCGAGCGCCAGAAATCGAACGCCATGCTGGCCTATTGCGAGACGGCGGGTTGCCGCCGCACGGTGTTGCTCAACTATTTCGGCGAGACGACGGCCGCCTGCGGCAACTGCGACACCTGCCTCGACCCGCCGCAACTGTGGGACGGTACGGTGGCGGCGCAAAAGCTGCTCTCGGCGGCGCTGCGCACCGGCCAGCGTTTCGGCGCCGGGCACCTGATCGACGTGCTGCGCGGACGACAGAGCGAAAAGGTCGCACAGTTCGGGCACGACAAGCTGCCGACCTTCGGCGTCGGCGCCGAATTCGATGATGCCGGCTGGCGCGCCGTGGCCAGACAACTGCTGGCCGCCGGCCTGCTCCACGCCGATGCCCAGCGCCACGGCGGCCTGACCCTGACCGAGGCGGCGCGACCGGTCCTGAAGGGCGAGGCGACCTTGATGCTGCGCCGACAGGCGCAAGGCAGGAGGGCGCCGCGGCGGGACGCATCGGTCCAGCGGGCGGACGATCCGCTCTTCCAGGCACTGCGCGCCTGGCGCGCCGACCTGGCGCGCGAGCAGGGCGTGCCGGCCTACGTCATCCTCCACGACAAGACGCTGCGCGAACTCGCCGATGCCAAACCGGACAGCCCTGCGGCGCTGCTCCGGATCGGCGGCATCGGCGAGGCGAAGGCGGCGCGCTACGGCGCCGCGCTGCTCGAAGTGATCGCCGCCGCCTAGGGACGCTGCTACCTGCCCCTGAATCCGGAGTGGTGGCTCGTCGCGTTCTGGCGCGAAGCGCCGCCGCCATTGCCGCGCGAGGGCTGGCCGCGATTGCCGCCCGGGTTGCGCTGACCGCCGCGAGATCCGGCTGAGGGCCGGGACTGGCCGCGGCGGCCGTTTTCGATCGGCTCGGCGCGGATCGAAGGATCGGGCTCGAAACCGGGCACCGCCACCTTCTCGATGTCGCGCTTCAGCAGGCGTTCGATGTCGCGCAGCAGTCCGTGCTCGTCCACGCACACCAGGGATGCCGCCTCGCCGCTGGCGCCGGCGCGCGCGGTGCGGCCGATGCGGTGCACGTAATCCTCGGGCACGTTGGGCAGCTCGTAATTCACCACGTGCGGCAACTGGTCGATGTCCAGGCCGCGCGCGGCGATGTCGGTGGCCACCAGGGCGTGCAGCTTCAGGCTCTTGAAGTCGGCCAGCGCCTTGGTGCGCGCCCCCTGGCTCTTGTTGCCGTGGATCGCCGCGGAACGGATGCCGGCGCCCTCCAGCTTCTCGGCCAAGGTGTTGGCGCCGTGCTTGGTGCGGGTGAACACCAGCACCTGGTGCCAGTTGTGCTCCTTGATCAACTGGATCAGAAGGTCGCGCTTCCTCGCCTTGTCGACGTGATAGACGCGCTGCACGACCTTGTCGGCGGTGGCGTTGCGGCTCGCCACCTCGACCAGTTGCGGGTCGCGCAGGAAACCCGCCGCCAGCGCGCGGATGTCGTCGGAGAAGGTCGCGGAGAAGAACAGCGTCTGCCGCTGCTTGGGCAGCAGCGCGAGAATCTTGCGGATGTCGGGAATGAAGCCCATGTCGAGCATGCGGTCGGCCTCGTCCAGGACCAGGATCTCGACGCCGGAGAGATCGGCGTTCCTCTGGTTGAGGTGGTCGAGCAGGCGGCCGGGTGTCGCCACCAGGATATCGACGCCGGCTTTCAGCGCCTTGATCTGCGGCACCAGGCCGACGCCGCCGAAGATGGCCAGCGACTTCATCGGCAGATGGCGGCCGTAGGTGCGCACGCTCTCCTCCACCTGCGCCGCCAGCTCGCGCGTCGGGGTGAGAACGAGGACGCGCGGCCGGGCGCGCGAGACGGCGGGACGCGTCGTCAACAGCTGCAATATCGGCAGGGTGAAGCCGGCGGTCTTGCCGGTGCCGGTCTGGGCCGCGGCCATCAGGTCGCGACCGGCCAGGACGACGGGAATCGCCTGGGCTTGGATCGGGGTGGGCGTGTCGTAGCCCTGATCGGCAATGGCGCGCAGAATTTCGGCGGATAAGCCGAGTTGGGAAAAACTCATGGATGACTCCTGGAATCCGCCCTGCGCGGCAGGCCACGCACCAGTCTGGACGGAATCGCTTACGGGGTGAGACGCGGAAAGAGAATCTAAACGCGGCGCGCGGCAAACAGACTGATGGGTGGCCGCGCGCCGCGCAGTGTAACAGCTCGCGGTGATGACCGCTCG
>JAJZPJ010000076.1 GCA_021811225.1 Pseudomonadota bacterium | reverse complement strand
CGCTTCCTGAGGCGCCGCTTCCCTCTGGCCAGGAATCGCCAGCGTCTCGACGCCGGCGTATTCGCCGGCCGGCTCGATCAGCGCGGGGCTGAGCTCGAAATCCAGTATCCCGGGCTCTTCGGCAGGCGCCTTCGGCGCGGCCTCGACCGGTGCGGGGATGCCCAGATCGAAATCGAGCGCGGCGGGTTCTTCTTCCGCTTCTGGCGTTGCCGGGCCTCCCTGGGCGGGCACCTGGGTATCGGTCATCTGCTCTGGCGCGGCCGCCGTCTCGGGCAGCAGCAGAGGCTCGTCCTCGGCGGCCCCGGCTTCGACCTCGGGCGTCACCGCGGCGGGATGGCTGTCATAGAGCGGGTTCTCGGGGTCCATCTTGTGAACCAGCAGCGCCGCCTTGTCCCAATCGGGGCCGACGCCGCCGGTCTGGGCGTAGAGGTCGCTGGCGATCGCCTCGAACGGCTCGCGGCTCTTGCGCGCGGCATAGATCTCCAGCAACTTCAGTCCGATCGCGTGTCGTGTCGGGTCGAGTTTCCGCGCTTCGAGCAGGATTTCCTCGGCCTGCGTGTCGCGTCCATAGGCCAGATATACGTCCGCTTCAGCCACAGGATCGACGCCCTCGTCGGCATCGAGAGCGGCAAGACCGGCTCGGCTGAACTCGCTGTTCAGGGAGTTGCTGTTGGTATCTACGCTCTGGCCGCCGGCGCCGGCGAACACCGAATCGGCCGCCGCGATCGTGCTGGACGGCCCCGCATCCGCTGTCGCCCGCCGGCGACGCCAACCCGCGTAGCCCAGATAACCGAGCAGCAGGGCAAGGATGCCGCCACCGCCATAGACGAGTCCGGCGTTATCTTCGATGAAGCCAGTCTGCTTCGGCGCCGGCCTCTTGGCCGCTACGGGTGCCGGTCGAGGCGGTGTGGCGGGCTTGGCTGGGACGACCGCTGCGGCTGCCGCTTGGGGTGGCGCGGGGGGCACGGGCGGCTTGGGCTGCAGCGCAGGCTTCGCCGCCTCGGGTTGAGCCGGCGGCGCGACCGGTGTCGTGCCCGCTGCCGGCTTGGTGGCCTCGGCCTGCTGCTGCAACGCCGCCATGCTCTGGCTCTTCAGTTCGACCAGCTTTTTGAGATCATCGAGATTCTTTTGCAGTTCGGCGATGCGGCTGTTGGCCTCCTGCAGGGCCTTGTCGCGAGCGACCAGATCTTCCTCGATCGCTCTGAGCCTCTCCGTTCCCCCCTTGCCGGCAGTCTTGGCCTCCCCGGGCGACTCCGAACGGGAGACCTCGAGCTTGTCCTTGCCGGCGACTTCCGTCGGTGCGTGGTCCACCACCCTGGGCACGATCAGCCCGGAGGCCGCCCGCTGCGCCGGCGCTCCGCTCGGCGCCTCGCTGACGGCGGCGGCGAGCTTTCTGCGGTAGGCATTGAAATCGGCCGACTGGGCGATGACGGTTCTCGTCGCCTCATTCGGATCGATCGCCGCTGCCGCCTGCGGATCGGGAATGCTGAGGATCTTCCCGGACATCAGACGGTTCATGTTGTCGGCCGCAAAAGCACTCCGATTGCCGCGGAACAGGGCCACCAGCATCTGATCCAGGCTGACGCCTGCCGGCTCGTTTTCCCGGGCGATCTCGGAGAGCGTGTCGCCGCGCTTGACCCGTCGCGTCGCCGCCTCCGGCTTGGCTGCCTCGTGGCGCGGCGGCTGCGACGACCTCGGCGCGGCCGGGCTGAGCCTTTGGCTGGCCGCCGGAGCTTTCGGGGCAACGGCGGGCGCAGCGGCAGACGGCATTTCGTGCCGGACTTCGGGCAGAACGACCGGGGCGGAGGCCGCACCCTCCTGCTTCAGGAATTGGGGCGGATCGAGCAGGAAGGTGTATTCGCGCACCAGGCGGCCCGAGGCCCAGTCGAGTTCCACCAGCATGTCGAGGAAGGGTTCGTTGATCGAGCCCTCGGAAGACAGGCGCAGGTAGGGCTGGCCGTCGGGCCGCTGATCCAGGCTGAAGCGCAGCCCGGAGAGCGCAGAGACGTATTCGATGCCGGCCTGCTTGAAGGCTTCGGGCGAGGCTATCTTCGCGGTCAGCGAGGAGAGTTCATTGCGGCTGGCGGTGATATCCAGCTCGGCGCGCAAGGGCTGCCCGAGCGCGGAGAGCACGGTCAGCTTGCCTAGGCCTGCGGCGCCGGCGGAAAGCGGCAGCGCGGCCAGCGCGACGGCGAGCGCGGAAGCCTTGAGTCTCATACGCAGGGTGGTTTTACTCACGGAGCCTCCCCCTCGGGGACATTTCACGAACAATTAACATAACATCATGAAGTTAGCTATGCAAGTTAACCTCGCCCCTCAAATCTGCGCGATGACGCCCCGCCGCCTCATTCGAGCAGGATGCGCAGCATCCGCCGCAGCGGCTCGGCCGCCCCCCAGAGCAACTGGTCGCCGACGGTGAATGCCGACAGGTATTCCGCTCCCATCGACATCTTGCGCAGGCGGCCGACCGGCACGTTCAGTCCGCCGGTGACCGCGGCCGGGGTCAGCGCCGCCACCGAGGCTTCGCGCTGATTGGGCACCACCCTGACCCATTCGTTGTGCCCGGCGAGCATCGCTTCGATATCGGCCAGCGGCACGTCGCGCTTGAGTTTGATGGTGAGCGCCTGGGAATGGCAGCGCATCGCGCCGATGCGCACGCACAGGCCGTCGACCGGAACCGGAGCGGTCTCCCGGCCGAGTATCTTGTTGGTCTCCGCCTGGCCCTTCCACTCCTCCCGGCTCTGGCCGTTGCCCAGATCCTTGTCGATCCAGGGAATCAGCGAACCGGCCAGCGGCACGCCGAAATGCTCGGTGGGAAAAGCCTCGTCGCGCAGGATGCCGGCCACTTCGCGGTCGATGTCGAGGATCGCCGAAGCCGGGTCAGCGAGCATGGGACCGGCGACGCGGTGCGCCTCGCCCATCTGCTGCAGCAGTTCGCGCATGTTCTGGGCGCCGGCGCCGGAAGCCGCCTGGTAGGTCATCGAGGTCATCCACTCGATCAGGTCGGCCTGGAACAATCCGCCCAGCGCCATCAGCATCAGGCTGACGGTGCAATTGCCGCCGATGAAATTCTTGACGCCGCGGCCCAGCGCCGCCCGGATGACCTCGCGGTTGACCGGATCGAGGATGATCACCGCATCCTCCTTCATGCGCAGCGTCGAGGCGGCGTCGATCCAGTAGCCGCGCCAACCCGCGGCGCGCAATTGCGGGAAGATCTCGGTGGTGTAGTCGCCGCCCTGGCAGGAGATGATCACTTCCATCTCGGCCAGATCCTTGAGGCTCTTGGCGTCCTTGAGCGGCTGATTGTTCCCGCCGAGCTCCGGCGCCCTGCCGCCGACATTGGAGGTGGTGAAAAATGTCGGCTCGATCAGGGAGAAGTCGTTCTCCTCGCGCATCCGCTGCATCAGCACCGAACCCACCATGCCGCGCCAACCGACCAGGCCCACTCTTTTCATCGCTTCACTCTCTACTCGTCATAGGTTGAAATCACAGGGCTGCGAGCACCGCGTCGCCCATTTCCCGGGTGCCGATCTGGCGCGCGCCGGGTTCGCAGATGTCGGCGGTGCGCAGGCCCTGGGCCAGCACCCGCCTCACCGCCGCTTCGATGCGATCGGCGGCCGCCGCCTGATCGAAGCTGAAGCGCAGCATCATCGCCGCCGAGAGGATCGTGGCCAGCGGATTGGCGACATTCTGCCCGGCGATGTCCGGCGCCGAACCGTGGATCGGTTCGTAAAGACCGAAACGGTGCTCGTTCAGGGAGGCCGAAGGCAGCATGCCGATCGAACCGGTGAGCATCGAAGCCTCGTCCGAGAGGATGTCGCCGAACATGTTGCCGGTGACGATCACGTCGAACTGCTTGGGGTTCTTCAAGAGCTGCATCGCGCAGTTGTCCACGTACATGTGCGACAGTTGGACGCTCGGGTATTCACGACCCACCGAACTCACCACCTCGCGCCACAACTGCATGGTGTCGAGAACGTTGGCCTTGTCCACCGAGCACAGCCGGCCGCCGCGCTTGGCCGCCGCCTGGAAGCCGACGTGGGCGACGCGCCTGATCTCCGACTCCGAGTAGCGCATGGTGTCGAAGCCCTCGCGCTCGCCGTTGTCCAGGGTCCGGATGCCGCGCGGCTGGCCGAAATAGATGTCGCCGGTGAGCTCGCGGATGATCAGGATGTCCAGGCCGCTGACCACCTCGGGCCTCAAGGTCGAGGCCTGCACCAGTTCCGGATAGACCAGCGCCGGGCGGAAGTTGGCGAACAGATTGAGTTCCTTGCGCAGGCCCAGGATCGCCTGTTCCGGGCGCAATTCGCGCGGCAGGCTGTCGAGGCTGAAGTCGCCGACGGCGCCGAACAGGATGGCCTCCGACGCTCTCGCCAGCTCGAGCGTCTGCTCGGGCAAGGGATGGCCGAGCGCGCGATAGCCGGCACCGCCGACCGGGGCCTGCTCGAAGCTCAGCTGCAGATCGAGCGCCTGCAGCACGCGCAGCGCCTGGGCAACGATTTCCGGGCCGATGCCGTCTCCGGGCAGGACGCAGACTTTCATGCTCATGATTCCTGGGCGAACAGCCAGGGCTGCTCGATGCGGCGTTTGGCTTCGAATTCGCGGATCCGCTCGGCGTGACGCAGGGACAGACCGATGTCGTCCAGGCCGTTCAACAGGCAGAACTTGCGGAAGGGGTCGACCTCGAAGGCGAGCGTCTTGCCGTCCGGACGGGTCACGGTCTGGGCCTCGAGATTGATCGACAGCCGATAGCCCGGCACGGCCGCCGCCTGATCGAACAGCGCATCGACCTCGGCCTTCGGCAGCCTGATCGGCAACAGGCCGTTCTTGAAGCAGTTGCTGTAGAAAATGTCGGCGAAGCTGGTGCCGATCAGGGCCCGCAGGCCGAAGTCCTCCAGCGCCCAGGGCGCGTGCTCGCGCGACGAGCCGCAGCCGAAATTGTCGCGGGTGAGCAGGATCGCGGCGCCGCGGTAGCGCGGCTGGTTGAGCACGAAATCGGGATTGAGCGGGCGGGCGGCGCAGTTCTGGCCGGGCTCGCCGTGGTCGAGATAGCGCCACTCGTCGAACAGGTTCTGGCCGAAGCCGCTCCGCTTGATCGACTTCAGGAACTGCTTGGGGATGATCGCGTCGGTGTCCACGTTGGCGCGATCGAGCGGCGCCACGAGGGCATCGAGCTGTTTGAATTTCTGCATCACTTGACCGCCTTCTCGATGTCCTTGCCGAGGCCAGGAACGGTGTTGCAGGCGGACAGACTGGCGAGCAGTCCGATGCAGATGAACAGTTTTTTCATGTCGTCCTCTCAAGACAGAGTTCTGACGTCGGCGAAATGGCCCGCGATCGCCGCCGCCGCGGCCATTTGCGGGCTTACCAGATGGGTGCGGCCGCCGTTGCCCTGGCGCCCCTCGAAATTGCGGTTGGAGGTCGAGGCGCAGCGCTCCCCGGGCTCCAGCCGGTCGTCGTTCATCGCCAGGCACATCGAGCAGCCCGGCTCGCGCCACTCGAAGCCGGCCGCCAGGAAGATCTTGTCCAGCCCTTCGGCTTCGGCCTGGCGCTTGACCGGCCCCGAGCCCGGCACCACCAGCGCCTGCTTGACGTTGGCGGCGATGCGCCGGCCGCGGACCACCGCCGCCGCGGCGCGCAGATCCTCGATGCGCGAATTGGTGCAGGAGCCGATGAACACCTTGTCGATCGCGATCCGGGTGAGCGGCGTGCGCGGCGTCAGCCCCATGTACTGCAATGCCCGCGCCACGCCTTCGGCCTTGACCGGATCGGCGAAATCCTCGGGTGCCGGCACGGCGCCGTCGATGCCCGTCACCATCTCGGGCGAGGTGCCCCAGGTCACCTGCGGCGCGATCTGTCCGGCGTTGAGCGTCACCACCGCGTCGAATTGCGCCCCCTCGTCGCTGACCAGCTTGCGCCAGGCCGAGGCCGCGCGCTCCCACAGCGCATCCTTCGGCGCGAAGGTCCGACCCTTGAGGTAGTCCAGGGTCGTGTCATCGACCGCGACCATGCCGCAGCGCGCCCCCGCCTCGATGGTCATGTTGCACAGGGTCATCCGGCCCTCCATCGACAGGCTGCGCACCGCGCTGCCGGCAAACTCGATGGCGTAGCCGGTGCCGCCGGCGGTGCCGATCTTGCCGATCAAGGCCAGCGCGAGGTCCTTGGCGGTGACGCCGCGACCCAATACACCGTCTATCTCCACCCGCATGTTCTTGGATTTCTTCTGCAGCAGGCATTGCGTCGCGAGCACGTGCTCGACCTCGGAGGTGCCGATGCCCTGGGCCAGGCAGGCGAAGGCGCCGTGGGTGCTGGTGTGCGAATCGCCGCAGACCACGCTCATGCCCGGCAGCGTCGCGCCCTGCTCCGGGCCGATGACATGGACGATGCCCTGGCGCGCATCGAGGAAGGGGAAATAGGCCAGCGCGCCGTGTTCGCGGATGTTGGCGTCGAGCGTCTGCACCTGCAGCCGCGAAGTCTCGTCGGCGATGCCCTCGATGCCCCGCTCCCAGCCCCGGGTCGGGGTGTTGTGGTCGGCGGTGGCGACGATCGAGCCGACGCGCCAGGGCTTGCGCCCGGCGAGCTTCAGGCCCTCGAAGGCCTGCGGGCTGGTCACCTCATGCACCAGGTGGCGATCGATGTAGATCAAGGCCGTGCCGTCATCCTCCTGGCGGATCAGATGGTCATCCCAGAGTTTGTCGTACAGCGTTTTCAACATGGCCGCGCATCCGCAGAAAAGCGTTGATTATGGCACAGGTTTCCCGCCGCGGCGCCGCGCGGGGAGCCGGGGTCAGCGCCGGGAGAATCAGTTCGTCGACTTGGCGAACAGCAGCGAGTAGAGCTCGTCCTTGAGCTTCAGCCGCTGTTTCTTGAGATCCTCGAAGCTGACGTCGGACAGGGGCACGTCGTGCTCCTCGGCGCGCTCGACTTCGCGATTGACGCGGCGGTAATCGGCGAACAGGCGGGCGAAGCGGGGATTGGCCTGTTTCAACTGCTGGATCGCGATCTGGTGTTCGGGAAATTCGCGGTAAAAATCGTGCTGGTCGCTGTTCATGAATTTCCTCCCCGAAGTGAAAGCACTGAAGCGTCGCCGGCATCGTCCTCAAACAGCGCTGCCGGGTATCCTGGGCGTCGGACAGACCACGTCGGCGCACTGGGCGCGGTGACGCAGCGCGTGATCGATCAGCACCAGCGCCAGCATCGCTTCGGCGATCGGGGTGGCCCGGATGCCGACGCAGGGATCGTGGCGGCCGTGGGTCTCGATGGTCACCGCGTTGCCCAGCAGGTCGATCGAACGCCGGGGCAGCCTGATGCTGGAAGTCGGCTTGATCGCGATATTGACGACGATGTCCTGGCCGCTGGAAATGCCGCCCAGTATGCCTCCGGCATGGTTGGAGAGGAAGCCGGCGGGCGTCAGTTCGTCGCCGTGCTCGCTGCCCCGCTGGGTCACGCAGCCGAAGCCGGCGCCGATCTCGACGCCCTTGACCGCGTTGATGCCCATCATCGCCTGGGCGATGTCGGCGTCCAGGCGGCCATACACCGGCTCGCCCCAGCCCACCGGCACGTTCTTCGCCTCCACCGCGACCCGCGCGCCGACCGAATCGCCGGCCCGGCGCAGCGCGTCCATCGCCTCTTCGAGCCGCGGAACGATCTCCGGATCGGCGGCGAAGAAGGGATTGTGGGGAACCGCATCCCAGTCCTTGCACGGAATCTCGATATCCCCCAACTGCGCCATGCGGCCGCGCACGACGATGCCGTAGCGCCGGTTCAGCCACTTCTTGGCGATCGCGCCGGCGGCGACCCGCACCGCGGTCTCGCGCGCCGAGGCGCGGCCGCCGCCGCGGTAGTCGCGGATGCCGTACTTCTGCCAGTAGCTGTAGTCGGCGTGGCCGGGACGGAAGGAGTTGGCGATGTTGCCGTAATCCTTGCTGCGCTGGTCCTGGTTGCGGATCAGCAGGGCGATGGCGGTACCGGTGGTCTTGCCCTCGAACACGCCGGAGAGGATCTCGACGGTGTCGGGCTCGCGCCGCTGGGTCACGTGGCGCGAGGTCCCCGGCCGGCGCCGGTCGAGCTCCGCCTGGATGTCGGCCTCGGAGAGATCCAGCCCGGGCGGACAACCATCGACCACGCAGCCGATCGCCGGGCCGTGCGACTCGCCGAAGGAAGTGACGCAAAAAAGCGTACCGAGGGTGTTGCCGGACATCGGGTGCCTCAGCGAATACGGAGTTGCGTCGATATTAGCATGGCGCTCAAATCGCCGCGGCAGCCCCCGGCGCACCCTCCGCGCAAGCCGAGAGCAGCACCCGCGCGTGAGTGTCGGTGGCGACGTCGATGGCGAGCAGTCCGAGATAACGCCCGAGATTGATTTCGGCGGCCGGTGCGCCCGTTCCCGCCGGCGACGCCAAGGGCAGCGCCTGGTCGGCGAGGAAGCGTTGTTCTAGGTACTCGGCGTCGAGTTCGGCGGCGAGGATGCCCCGGCGCAGTTGATCGCCCGACGCCGGCGCCATCCCGGCGATGCCGGTCTTGACGGCGCGACGCGCCCGGCGCAGGGGCGCCAGCAACTCCGCCTGCCAGGGCGACGCCGCCCTTTGCAGCCGCTCCAGGGCGGCGCGCTCCAGCTGCCTGCCGGTACTGCCCAGCCAGCAGCACAAGAGCAGCAGATTCACGTCCGCGCCGGAATCCTGCAGCGCCAGACAGGCCGGCTCGACGCCGGCCCGGGCATAGAGCGCGAGCGAGAAGGTCCAGAAGGGATGGTTCTTTTCCGGCTGGCTCAATCGCGGCTCACCCATCGCGCTCGGTCTGCAGGGCGCAGCGCGTCCCGCCGTCCAACACCAGGCAGGTCAATACGCCGCTGGCGTAAGCGCCGGTGTCGATGCCGATGCGGTTGTGCCGCAGCTGCAGCCTGGCCGAAACCGAATGGCCATGCACCACCACGGCGCCGTGATCCAGATCCGAGTCCAGGAAGGGCTTCCTGATCCACATCTGGTCGTGCGCGCTCTGCTCGGTCGGCGGCACGCCCGGACGGAGGCCGGCGTGGACGAAGCGGTAGCCGCCCTCGACGTGGCTCACCACCAGGCGGCGGAAAAATTCGAGATGTTCCTCCGGCAGCGCCCTGGCAAATCGCTGCCGCAGGGACTCCATGATCTTCTCGTCGCGCTCCCGTCCGAGCTTCGCCAACACGCCGTAGTGGGCCAGCGTGTCCAGGCCGTCTACGTCGAACCAGCGCCTTCCGGCATCGAGATCGCCGTCCAGATAGCGCAGCAACTGATCCTCGTGGTTGCCCTTCAGGCAGATCGCCTCGCAGCCCCCCGGGCGCGCCTGCAGCACCCGTTCGACGACCCGGTGGGAATCGATGCCGCGGCTGACATAGTCCCCCAGATAGACCAGAACCCTGCGACGCGCAACGCGCTGCCGGCTGTCCTGAGCGATGCCCTCGTGGATCAGTTCGAGCAGATCGCAGCGGCCATGAATGTCGCCGACCGCATAGACGACGGTGTCGGCCGGCGTTCCGGCGAGCCCGCCCGGCAGCGGCGGCAATTCACTGCGCTTGAGCGTCATGTCGCCGCGTGCAGCTTCTCCTTGCGGCCGTGGCCGGTCCAGCGCCGGAACAGCTGGTGCTCGATGCCCACCTGGTCCAGCGCCTTGCCGATGCTCTGGTGGATCAGGTCCATGATGCTCTGCGGCCGATGGTAAAAGGCCGGCATCGGCGGCAGTATCACCGCGCCGCAATCCGCCGCCCGGCTCATCAGCTCCAGATGCCCCTTGTGCAGCGGCGTCTCCCGCACCATCAGCACCAGCGTCCGCCTCTCCTTCAGACTCACGTCCGCCGCCCTTACCACCAGGTTGTAAGTAAACGAATTGGCGATCGCCGACAGCGTCTTGATCGTGCATGGCGCCACGATCATCCCCCGCGTCCGGAACGATCCGCTCGCCACCGCCGCCCCCACGTCCTTGTTGCTATAGACCTCGCTCGCCAAAGACTTCACCTCCTCCAGCGAATACTCCGTCTCGATCGACAGGTTCAGCGCCGCCGCCTCCGACAGAATCAGGTGCGTCTCCTCGCCCAGCGCCTTCAGCACCCTCAGCATCTCCACACCGTAGATCACCCCCGTCGCTCCCGTGATCGCCACCACCAGGGGAAGATTTTTCCGGCTCATAGATTCTCCTGACATCGTTCCTGTGTCCTGCTCCCGCCCAGGCGGCTAGCACCGTGAATGCCATCTTACTCGACTCGGCCAGACGGAAACCACCCCGCTCAAGCGCCGCGAGCGCGCTCGAGCAATTCGACGAGCTCGACCAGGGGAAGATTCCTCGATTTCGTCGCCATGCCCCGAGCCCTCGTCAGCCCACCAGCACCGGAGCGCCGGCCCGGCTCGACTCGCTCGCCTCGACGACCGGGAAGCCAGCCTCTTCCAGCGCTGCGACGACGCCGCCCATTTCCGCGGTTTGCAGGCGCAGGATCACGATTTTTTCCTCATCGACCTCGCCCTTGTTCGGGTGTCCCACCGGATAGATGGCCTGCAGCGTCGCGCCGCTGGCCTCGACGACGCCGACGATCCTGCCCAACACCCCCGGCCCCAGCCTGAGCGGCGCCAGGGTGACGCCGTTGTTCCGCTCCAGGGCGCCGACGCAATGCGCCGCCAGCTGGAAGACCTCGTTGGCGGAGATGACGCCGACCACCCGACCGCCGTCCATCACCGGGAACTGGGCCACGGCCAGCTCGCGCCCCTTGCGCAGGCAGTGCTCCATGGTGTCATCGACATTCACCGTGGCGGGGTTGCGCACCATGACGTCGCGCACCTTCAGGCGGTTGACGAAGAAGTTGAACTCGTCCGGACTCTGGGTGCGCAGCACGAAGTGCCCCATGCGCAGCAGGTTGGCGCGCGTCACCAGGCCGCGCAAGCGGCCGTCGTCGACCACCGGCAGCGCGTGCAGATTGTTTTCGCTGAGCAGTCGCTTCGCTTCCGACACCAGCGTGTCGCTGGCGATCGTCAGCGGCTTGTCATGCATCCAGTTGCCCACGATCATGATCGAATCTCCTCACGAATCTCACCACGAATTTCTTCAAGATGGCCGCCCAGTTGCGCCAGCGCCAGCGCCGCGACGCTCATGGCGTTGTCTACCCGGCCGGCAGCGATGCACTCGCGGACCTCGTCCGGCCGGAGCAGTTGCACTTCGATGTCCTCGCCCTCGTCGGGCTCCGGCGCGGACACCAACTCCAGATCCTCGGCGAGATAAATCCACGCCCGGTTCGAGAGCAGCGCCGGCTGCGGCCGCAATCCGCCCAGGAGGCGCCAGGTGCCGCCGCCGTAACCGGTCTCCTCCCGCAGTTCTCGCGCCGCGCCCCGCTCCCTGTCCTCCCCCGCCTGGTGCAGGCCGCCGGGCAGCTCCAGGCCGGTCTCGCGCGAGCCGTGCCGGTATTGCCTGACCAGCACCAGCCGGCCCTGCCGGTTGAGCGCCACCACCATCAGCCAGTCCGCCATGCCGAGCAGGTGGAAGTCGTGCGCGGCGCCGGTGCGCGGCGAGCGGGCGCGGTCCCGGCTCACCTGGAACAGGCCGGCATCGAACACCCGCTCCGACGCCAGCAGCGGCCAGGGACGGACGCTCACGCCGCCGCCTGCGCCTTGGCGCCGCGGTAGAGGCGCGCGAACTCGTCGACGGCGACGCGGGCGAACTCCGGGGTGTAGAGGTGCAGCGGCACCTCCTTCACCCGGCCCGGATCGTCCAGCCGCTCCTTCAAGCGTTGGACGAAGGCGG
>JAJZPJ010000075.1 GCA_021811225.1 Pseudomonadota bacterium | reverse complement strand
CTCGCCGGCCGGCTCGGCGGCAATCCCGCGGCACTGAAAAAGCGGCCGGCACCGGCCGAGAAGAACGTCAAGCGCGTGTGAGCGCGCGGAACCATTGTCTGAGAGAGGGCTAGAGCAATGCGCTACGGAGAAATAGGCTTCGATCTGGAAATCGATCTCACCCGGGGCAGCATCGACCGGGTCGATACCGATCCCGAGGACACCCGGCTCTATCTGGGCGGCCTGGGCACCACCGCCAAGATCATGTGGGACCGGGTGCCGCCGGAGACGGAGGCCTTTTCCGCGGACAACCTGCTGATCTTCAGCACCGGCCTGCTCTGCGGCACCGCGGCGCCCGGCTGCAACCGCACCATCGTCTCGACCGTCTCGCCGCAGACCAAGCTGGTGGCCTATTCGATGATGGGCGGCTTCTGGGCGCCGGAGCTGAAGTACGCCGGCTACGACAAGGTGGTGATCCGCGGCAAATCGGAAGAGCTGGTCTATCTCTGGATCAACAACGACAAGGTCGAGATCCGCGACGCCGCGCACCTCAAGGGCCTGGGCGCGACCGAGACGTCGGAGGCGATCCGGCGCGAGCTGAAGGATCCCGACATCCAGGTGGCGGCGATCGGCCTGGCCGGCGAGAACCGGGTCTTCTACGCCTCGGTCGAGCAGGGCCGCTCCAGCGCCTCGCGCGGCGGCATCGGCGCGGTGATGGGCGACAAGGGTCTCAAGGCGATCGCGGTGCGCGGCACCAAGGACATCAACGTCGCCGATCCGGGCAAGTACATGGAACTTTGCGACGACGTGCTCAAGTACATCAAGCACCGGGAGGACCATCCGATCGAAGGCGTGCCGCCGATCCTGGCCGGACTGGGCTCGCCGCAGGAGATGCGCATCGTCGACGAGGAGTGGCACACCACCAGCTTCATGTGGGGCAACTCGCGCACCCGGCGCAAGGACTTCTGGACCCATGAAATCGAGGAGAAGTGGCGCGAGACCCAGGAGAACGTGCGCACCCGCCTGATCAGCTGCCACAACTGCCCGATGAAGTGCGGCGCCACCATCTCGGTGCCGGGGCTGCCCACCTACATGATGAAGTGCTACTCCAAGCTGACCTACACCATGGCGGCCTTCTCCGACCTGGACTTCGGCTTCAGGATCGCGCAGAAGGCCACCGAGTACGGCCTCGACGGCTTCTCGGCGCCGCAGGCCATGGCCTTCGGGCTGGAGCTGCTCGAGGCGGGCATCCTCACCGAGGCCGACTTTCCCGGCATGCCGGCCGACAACGAGGGCCGCTTCTTCTACCTGCTGGAGAAGATCGTCCGGCGCGAGGGCATCGGCGACTACCTCGCCGACGGCGTCTACTGGGCGGCGCGGCGCATCGGCAAGGGCGCCGAGAAGTTCGACCACAACACCATCAAGAAGCACGAGCAGCTGCCGCTCAAGCTGGGCATGCTGAACCCGGTCTATTACCTGATGTACTCGACCGGCGAGAAGATCAACATCACCCAGATCGAGGGCCAGTTCCCGCAGGAGCCCTTCGCCACCCGCGAGGCGCGCGAGGAGTTCGTCAAGGACTGGATCCAGGTGCCCGACGAGAAGTTCAAGAAGTACTACGTCGATTGGGAGCCGCGCGGCGAGATGTCCAATCCCTACTACCCGACGGTCGAGGCCAGCTGCGACATCGTGGACTGGATGGAGAAGATGCACTACATCGACGACTCGCTGGGCATGTGCGCCGGCCTCTCCTCCTTCCCGCTGAAGCCGCCCTACCACATCCACAACTATCCGGAGTTCATCACCGCGGCCACCGGCCTGAAGATGGACAAGGACCAGCTGTGGCAGACGGCGACGCGCAACCGCACCCTGATGCGCGCGCTCAACGTCCGCCGCGGCATGCGCCGCTCCGACGACAAGCCGCCGGAGGACCACTGGAAGAAACGCTTCCCCGATCTGGAGAAGCAGTTGCTCGATCAGTATTACAAGCTGAAGGGCTTCAACGACCAGGGCATTCCGACCAGGGAATCCCTCCAGGCGCTGGAACTGGATTACGTCGCCGAAGAATTCGAGCAGAAGGGGATCTACAACCATGGCTAAGGTCAGGAAAATCGTCAAGTCGATCACCATCGACGCCGACAAGTGCAACGGCTGCAAGGCCTGCGAGGTGATCTGCTCCTCGTGGCACGCGACCCCCCGCTACAGCAGCAACAACCCGGCGCGTTCGCGCATCCGCATCGTGCGCAGCCCGCTCCGCGACATCTACCTGCCGGTCTATGCCGGCGAGTACACGGTGGCGGAGTGCACCGGCCGCGACAAGTACATCATCGACGGCAAGGAATACAACGAGTGCGATTTCTGCCGCGCCTCCTGCCCCTCGCGCGACCTGTTCAAGGAGCCCGATTCGGGCCTGCCGCTGAAGTGCGACATGTGCGAGGAGACCCCGGCGCTGGACAAGCCCAAGTGCGTCGAGTGGTGCCTGGCCGAGGCGCTGAGCTACGTCGAGCGCGAGGAGGAGGTCGAGGAGGACCAGCCGCAACTGGGCGACGTCGAGATCGGCCTGGGCTCGCTGATCGACAGGCACGGCCTGCAGCAGGTGCTCGACACCGTCGCCAGAATGGCGAAGCCGTAAGACAACCGACACGACAGGATGGACAGCATGGAAACCGTAGCCCCCCAGAAGGAGATCATAGCCGCGATCAAGGCGGCCGGCGGCGATGCTTTCAAATCCTGCTACCAGTGCGGCATGTGCGACACCGTCTGTCCCTGGAACCGGGTCTCCAAGTTCAGCATGAGGAAGCTGGTGCGCGAGGCCACCTTCGGCCTGACCGAGATCGATTCCGAGGAGATCTGGCGCTGCACCACCTGCGGCAAGTGCCCGCAGGTCTGCCCGCGCGACGTCAAGCAGATCCAGTCGGGCGTGGCGCTGCGCCGCATCGCCACCGAATACGACGTCTTCCCCGGCGGCGTGGCGCCGATTCCCGGCGTCGCCGCCAGCCTCCGGGCCGAGGGCAACCCCTTCGGCGAGCCGCGCGCGAAGCGCGCCGACTGGGCGCAGGGCCTGAACGTGAAGCGCTTCGAGGAGGGCATGGAGATCCTCTACTCGCCCGGCTGCTACCTGTCCTACGATCCGCGCGGCCGCAAGATCGCCCGCGCCACGGTGGAGATCCTGCAGGCGGCGGGCGTGGATTTCGGCATCCTGGGCAGCGACGAGAGCTGCTGCGGCGAGAGCATCCGGAAGACCGGCGACGAGAAGCTGTTCCGCAGCCTGGCCCGGGGCAACATCGCCGCCCTGGTCGGCAACGGCGTGAAGAAGATCCTGGTGTCCTCGCCGCACTGCTATCACAGCTTCAAGAACGAGTACCCGGAGTTCATGGTGCACTTCGAGGTGGTGCATATCACCGAGTACCTGCATCAATTGATCTCCGCGGGCAGGCTGAAGCTCACCAAGGACTACGCCAAGACCGTCACCTTCCACGACCCCTGCTATCTCGGCCGGCACAACGGCGTCTATGAGCAGCCGCGCGCGGCCTTGAAAAGCGTGCCCGGACTGCAATTGAACGAGATGAGCGAATCGAAGAAGAACAGCTTCTGCTGCGGCGGCGGCGGCGGCCGGATCTGGATGGAGACGCCCAAGGGCGAGCGCTTCTCCGACCTGCGCCTGGAGCAGGCGGTGAGCACCGGCGCCCAGGTGCTGGCGACCGCCTGCCCCTATTGCACCACCAATTTCGAGGACAGCCGCCTGGGCCGCGCCGACGGCGGCGCCTCGATCGAGGTCCGCGACATCACCGAAATCATCCGCGAAGCAATCTGAGCGAGGACACCAAAGTGGAATTCGGACTCCTGCAGCAACAAATGGACACGCAGCGCGCCTTGCGTGGCGCGGACGACAACATGGGCGACATCATGGTCGTCGGCGGCGGCATCAGCGGCATCCAGGCCGCGCTCGACCTCTCCGCCAGCGGCTACAAGGTCTATCTGGTGGAGAAGTCGCCGACCATCGGCGGCAAGATGTCCCAGCTCGACAAGACCTTCCCGACCAACGACTGCTCGATGTGCATCGAGTCGCCGAAGTTCATCGAGACCGACCGGCAGCCGAACATCGAACTGATGACCTACACCGACGTCGATTCGCTCGAGGGCGGGCCCGGCGAATTCACCGTCACCCTGCTGAAGAAGCCGCGCTACGTCATCGAGGACAAGTGCACCGGCTGCACCGTCTGCGTCGAGTACTGCCCGGCCAAGATTCCCGACCCGTTCAACCAGAACCTGTCGCTCAACAAGGCGGTGCACATCTACTTCTCGCAGGCCGTGCCCCTGGTCACCTACATCGACGAGACCTGCCTGTTCCTCAAGGACAAGACCTGCTCGATCTGCCAGACCGTCTGCGAGAACGACGCCATCGACTTCAACCAGAAGGCGGAGAAGGTCCAGGTCAAGGTCGGCGCGATCCTGCTCACGCCCGGCTACGAGACCTTCGATCCGCGCCCGCGCAACGACTACGGCTACGGCCAGTTCGCCAACGTGGTCACCAGCATGGACTTCGAGCGCCTGCTCTGCTCCACCGGCCCGCACGAGGGCCAGATCCTGCGCCCCTCGGACAAGAAGCATCCGCACAAGATCGCCTGGATCCACTGCGTCGGCAGCCGCCAGGTGACCCCGGGCGGCAACAGCTATTGCTCGTCGGTGTGCTGCTCGTACACGCAGAAGCAGGTGATCCTGGCCAAGGACCACCTGCCCGACATGCAGGCCAAGATCTTCCACAACGACATCCGTTCCTACGGCAAGGATTTCGAGCGCTTCTATCAGCGCGCGCAGAAGCTGCCCGACGTGCATTTCATCCGCAGCTACGTCTCGGTCGGCTCCGAAGACCCGGAGACCGGCGACGTCTCGATCCGCTACACCACGCCCGACGGCGTGGTCGAGGAATTCTTCGAGCTGGTGGTGCTGTCGGTGGGCCTGGCCCCGCCCAAGGATGCCCAGCGCTTCTCCGAGGTCTTCGGCATCGAGTTGAACCAGCACGGCTTCTGCAAGGTCGACCCCTTCAATCCGCTCCAGACCAGTCGCCCGGGCATCTTCACCAGCGGCGCCTTCCAGGGCCCGATGGACATTCCCGAGTCGGTGATGGGCGCCAGCGGCGCCGGCGCCCAGGCTTCCTATCTGCTCAAGTCGCGGCGCGGCCAGCTCTCCGAGGAGCGGGTCTATCCGGAAGAGAAGGACGTCTCGCAGGAGGAGCCCAAGGTCGGCGTCTTCGTCTGCCGCTGCGGCGCCAACATCGGCCGCGTGGTCGACGTGCCGGGCATCGCCGAGTACGCCAAGAGCCTGCCGGGCGTGGTGCACGTCGAGGAGAGCCTGTTCGCCTGCGCCACCAACACCGCCAAGGCCATCTCCGACACCATCCGCGACAAGGGTCTGAACCGGGTGGTGGTCGCCGCCTGCACGCCGCGCACGCACGAGCCGCTGTTCCGCGACACGCTGCGCGAGGCCGGCGTCAACCAGTACTTCTTCGACATGGCCAACATCCGCGAGCACTGCACCTGGGTGCACTCCAAGGAGCAGGAAGCCGCGACGCAGAAGGCCAAGGACATCGTGCGCATGTCGGTGGCGCGCGCGGGCTCGCTCGAGCCGCTGGAAGAGTTCTCGCTGCCGGTGGACAAGACCGCGCTGGTGGTCGGCGGCGGCGTCGCCGGCATGACCAGCGCCCACACCCTGGCCGAGCAGGGCTACGAGACCTACCTGATCGAGAGAGCGTCGGACTTAGGCGGCATGGCCAACCGCCTGCACTACACGCTCGAGGGCATGGACGTGCAGACCTTCGTCAAGGACCTGAAGAAGAAGGTCTATCGCCACCCGAGGATCCACGCCATCACCGACGCCGCCATCACCCACGTCGATGGCTACGTCGGCAATTTCGCCACCACGGTGAAAACCAAGGGCCGGGTGCGCACCATCAAGCACGGCGCCGCCATCATCGCCGTCGGTGCCGTCGAGTACCGGCCGACCGAATATCTCTACGGCCAGAGCGACCGCGTCATGACCCTGCTGGAGATGGAGAGCAAGATCGCCCAGCGGGACGAGGCGCTGCTGGCGGCAGACAGCGTGGTGATGATCCAGTGCGTCGGCTGCCGCAACGAGGACCGCAACTACTGCGCCCGCGTCTGCTGCAGCGGCGCCATGAAGAACGCGCTGAAGCTCAAATCGATCAAGCCGGAGGTGGACATCTACGTGCTCTTCCGCGACATCCGGACCTACGGCTTCCGCGAGGACTACTACCGCGCGGCGTCGAACCAGGACGTCAAGTTCATCCGCTACGAACCCGACGACAAGCCGCAGGTGGAGGCGGTCGAGGCAGGCGGCAGAAGCTTCATCCGGGTGAGCGCGTTCGATCCCATCCTGGGCAAGAAGCTCGAGCTCGACGCCGATGCCGTCGCCCTGGCCGCCGCGGTGATCCCCACGCCCGGCTCCAGCGAGCTGGCGCGCATGTTCAAGGTACCCCTGGGTCCCGACGGCTTCTTCCAGGAGGCCCACGCCAAGCTGCGGCCGGTCGATTTCGCCGCCGAGGGCGTCTATCTGTGCGGCACGGCGCAGTATCCCAAGCACCTGTCGGAGACCCTCACCCAGTCCTACGGCGCCGCCGGCCGGGTCCTGACCCTGCTCTCGCGCGACACCGTGGTGGCCTCGGGCGCGGTGTGCGAGGTGGCGGACGTCGATTGCGTCTCCTGCGGCGCCTGCATCTCGGTGTGCACCTACGGCGCCATCGAGTTCGTCGATACGCCGCGCGGCAAGAAGGCCAAGGTCAATGCCGTGCTGTGCAAGGGCGACGGTCTGTGCAACGCCAAGTGCCCGACCGGCGCCATCACCCTGTCCCACTACACCGACGGCGAAGTGTTCAACCAGATCGACGCCGCGCTGGAATTGCTCTGATGCCCACGACAACGCAAGCGATAAGGAAAGAGTATGGCTGCTCCCTCTGAATACAAACCGGTCATCATCGGCTTCCTGTGCAACTGGTGCTGCTACGGCGGCGCCGATCTGTGCGGCGTCTCCCGCTTCCAGTACCCGCCCTATCTGCGCGTGATCCGCCTGATGTGCTCGGGCCGGGTCGATCTGGAGTTCATCTTCCGCGCCTTCGCCAAGAAGGCCGACGGGGTGTTCATCGGCGGCTGCCATCTGGGCGACTGCCACTACAATCCCGAGGGCAACTACGACGCCCTGGGCAACAGCCTGGTCGCCAAGCGCATCCTCGAAAACGTCGGCGTCAATCCCGAGCGGCTGCGCCTGGAGTGGGTCTCCGCCGGCGAGGGCATCCGCTTCGCCGAGGTCATGAACGACTTCGGGGCCAAGATCAAGAGCCTCGGACCGCTGGGCTCATCGGAAGGCCGCGAGCTTCCCGACCTGCAGGCCGGACTGGCAGCGGCGACGCAGCTGGTGCCCTACTTCAAGCTGGTCGAGCGCGAGCGCTTCCGGGTCTCGCCGCGGACCGAGGAGGGCTACCAGAAGTTCTTCGCCGCCGATGACTTCGAGCCGCTGTTCAAGGAACTCGTCATCGACAAGCTGACCATGGGCCGGATCATGGGCGCGCTGCGCTCGGGCGAGGAATCGGCCGAGGCCGTCGCGCAGAAGCTGGGCCTCGATCCCGCCGAGGTCGCCCGGCAGCTCCACCTGCTGTCGCAGCAGGGCATGGTCCGCATCGACGGCGGCCAGGCGGTGCCGATCGCGGTCGCCGCCTGAAGCCGATAAAAGGATGAACGCAATGTGTGAACAGAAAATCGACGCCATCATCGAAAAGTACCGGGGCCAGCCCGGCTCGCTGATCCACGCGCTGGTGGAGATCCAGCACGAGAACCACTGGCTGCCGCGGGAAGTGCTGCAGCGGCTGGCCGACGCGCTGGAGGTCTCCTTCAGCCAGGTGATGCAGATCGCCAGCTTCTACAAGACCTTCAGCCTGACCCCGAAGGGACGCCACGAGGTGCATGTGTGCAGCGGCATGACCTGCCACCTGCGCGGGGCGGCCAAGCTGCTGGCGAGAGTCGAGGAAATCACCGGTCTCAAGGCCGGGGAGACCGATGCCGACTCCCGCTTCACGCTCGAGACCGGTGCCTGTCTGGGCAGCTGCAGCATCGCGCCGGAACTGATCGTCGACGGCAAGCACTACGGCAGGATGACGCCCGACCAGGCCGAAGCCGTTCTCAAAAGCTACGAGTGAGTGATGACCATGCTCAAGCTAAATTCAGCGGCTGAACTGGAAGCACTGAGGGCGAAGATCCTGGCCGGCCGGGACCCCGCCAAACCCTGCATCGCGGTGTGCGCCGGCGCCGCCTGCGACGGCATGGACTCGGCCGCGGTCGCTTGCGCCTTTCTGGCGGAGGTCGGCCGGCAGCAACTGGGCGAGCGGCTCGAGCTCAGGACCACCGGCTGCCACGGCTACTGCGAGCGAGGGCCGAACGTCGTGGTCACCCCGGGCGAGATCTGCTACTTCGAGGTCGCTCCCGCCGACGTGCCGGAGATCGTCGCCGCGACCCTGAGAGGCGAGGTGGTCGAACGCCTGGTGTACCACGACCCGGCCAGCGGCGCGAAAGCGGTGCATATGAACGAGGTGCCGTTCTACAAGCACCAGACGCGCCTGCTGATCGGCGACAACCCGAAGATAGACCCGATGAAGATCGACGACTATCTGGCGGTCGGCGGCTACGCCGCCCTGATCAAGGCCCTGACCGAGATGACTCCGGACCAGGTCCTGGACGAAGTCAAACGCGCCAACCTGCGCGGCCGCGGCGGCGGCGGCTTCCCGGCCGGCTCGAAGTGGGAGACCACCCGGAATGCGCCGGAGAAGATCAAGTACGTCATCGTCAATGGCCACGAGGGCGAGTCCGCCGCCTTCATGGACCGCGCCATGCTCACCGGCAACCCGCACAAGGTGCTCGAAGGCCTGATCATCGGCGCCTACGCCATCGGCGCGCAGCGGGGCTTCATGTACACCCGCCACGACATGCCGCTGCTGGAAAAGCACGTCAGGAATGCGCTGGCCCAGGCCAAGGAGTACGGGCTGCTGGGCGAGAACATCCTCGGCTCCGGCTTCTCGCTCGAGGTCGAGCTGCACTTCGACGTCGGCATCTTCGTCTCCGGCGAATCCTCCGCGCTGATGCGCTCGATCGAGGGCAATGCCCCCGAGCCGCGGCCGAAGTACGTCCGCACCTCGGTGTCGGGCATCTGGGACAAGCCCTCCAATCTCAACAACGTCGAGACCTGGGCCAACGTGCCGCAGATCATCTCCCGCGGCGCCGAGTGGTTCACCAGCATCGGCTCCGAGAAGAGCCGCGGCACCAAGCTGATCTCGCTGTCGGGCAACGTGGTGAATAGCGGCGTGGTCGAGGTGCCGATGGGCACGCCGCTCAGGACCCTGGTGTTCGACATCGGCGGCGGCGTGCGCGACGGCAAGACCCTCAAGGCCATCCATTTCGGCGGCGCGATGGGCGGCTCGATCCCTGCGCGCCTGATCGACGCCCCGCTGGACTTCGACGGCATGTCCAAGCTGGGCGCGCCGATCGGCGCCGGCGGCCTGCTGCTGATGGACGAGGACACCGACATGGTCGAGGTGGCGCGCTATCTGATGGACTTCCTGACCAAGGAATCCTGCGGCAAGTGCGTGCCCTGCCGGGAGGGCATGCAGCAGATGCTGCAGACCCTGACCCGGCTCACCGAGGGTCGCGGCAGGCAGGGCGACCTGGAGCTGCTGGAGGACCTGGTCGAGGTGACGGGCTTGGGCAGCCTGTGCGCGCTGGGCAAGACCTCCGGCGACCCCTTGAAGAGCATGTTCCGCTATTTCAGACCCGAATACGAAGCGCGCATCTCGAATCAAGCGGCGAATCAAGCGGCGGATCAGGCAGCCGCCGGCAGTGGAGACACGAAATGAGCGAAATCGTCCTGAACATCGACGGCAAGGAAGTCGCCGCCAGCGCCGGCATGACCGTGCTGCAGGCGGCGCAGCAGGCGGACATCCACATCCCGACCCTGTGCCATCACGAAAAGCTGGAGGCCTACGGCGGCTGCCGGCTGTGCATCGTGGAGGTGGAAGCGCGCGGCCGCAAGAGCTACGTGGTCTCCTGCCTCTATCCGGTGGAGCCGGGCATCGTCGTGCGCACCCGCTCGGAGAAGGTGGACAAGATCCGCAAGGTGCTGGTCGAGGAGTTGATGGCCCACGCGCCCGACGCGCCGGAGCTGGTCAGGCTGGCCGAGGAGTATGGCGCCGACCGCCACCGCTTCGACAAGGAGACGTCGTTCTGCGTGTTGTGCGGCCTGTGCGTGCGCTACTGCGACGAGGTCAAGCACAAGAACGCCGTCGGCTTCATCGAGAACGGCGCGGTGCGCGAGATCAGCTTCATACCCGAGATCGCCGCCAAGGAGTGCTGGAGCTGCCAGGAGTGCTTCACCCTGTGCCCGACCTCGTATGCCCAGGCCGCCTACCTGCTGACCGAAGCGCTGGCCTTTCCGGGCCGGCGCGAGGCCCACTCCCACGCCCACGCCCACGCAACGCCGGAACCCGAACGGCGGGTGATCCCGATCACGCCGGTCGCCGCGACGGCCTAGTCAGATCACGCCAGAACCGGCAGGCAGAGCGAGGTGCCGCCGGCGTAGCCGCAGTTGCCGCAGTTGAAGTAGGCGATGAAGCGCTCGCACTTCACGCCTCGTTCGCGCCGGTGCGTCAGCGCCAGCGGCGCGGCGCAATCCGGGCAGGCGCGCGGCATGGCGATGGCGACCTCCATGCCGCGCACCACGACGCCGTCGCGGCTGCGGAAGTCCTCGTCGAGCACGACCGTGTGGCGGTCGAAGGCGGCGATGCCCCAGTCCTCCAACTGTTCCAGGAGCTGGTCGAAAAAGGCGATCGTCTTCGCCCCCTGCTCCCGGGCCAGTTGCCGCCCGGAGGCGGTGAACATCGAGCGCGGCGCCGCCTGCGCATAGGTCAGTTCCCGGCTCAGCGTCTGCGCCAGCGCGTCGACCAGGCCGCGTCCGCGCAGGGCCGCCTTGGTGAAGAAGGCGCCCACGCCCAGCGGCCCCAGCTTGTCCAGACGGTCCGCGTCCTGCACGATGCGCGCCGCACCGAGGCAGGGCAGGCGCTCGTCGTAGAGGGCGCGCAGCGCCGCCACAACGGCGTCGATGGCGCCGCGCGCCAGTCCGAAGCGGGCGAGCATCTCGTCGGCCAGACGCGCCGCGTGTTCTTCCTCGGCGATGCCGTCGGCGTGGTACTCGCCCTCGTGGAACTTGCCGGCGTCGTGGAACAGCGCCACCAGCACCGGCAGGAAGGGGTCGGCCCCCTCCATTGCGGAAATCTTGCGGGCGATGGCCGCGGTGCGCCGGGTGTGTTCCAGCAGGAACTCCGACGGCGCCTGAGCGGCGCGCGCGTTGAAATCCGCCTCGGCCTCGACGATCAGCGTCTCGATAGCGGCGTGCAGTCCGGGAAAGCGGGCCTCCAGCACATTCCTCACTTCGTTCATCGTCGCATCCTAGCCCAGGTCCGCCTGGCCCGAGCGTCCGGGCGGCATCAGAACCATCTTCAAAGCGGAAGCGACATCTTAACGCCCCCTGCCCGATGCGGCAGGGTACCCGGATTCCGGCCCATTCGCTGATTCTTATTTCTCCTTGCTCAACTCCTGCAGGCGGGCGATCACCGCCTCCATCCCGTGCTGCCGCATCAGCGCCTCCAGTCCGAGTTCGAGCTGCCCGGGCGCCGCAGCCGAGGGGGCCTCCCGCGCCACCTCGCGCTCGCTGTAGGTCAGCGCCTCCTCGCCGCAGACCTCGACGCACCAGGGCTGTTTCAGCGGCGGCGTGCTCTCGCACATGTCGC
>JAJZPJ010000074.1 GCA_021811225.1 Pseudomonadota bacterium | reverse complement strand
TGTTGGGGTGGACGATGGGACTCGAACCCACGACGACTGGAATCACAATCCAGGACTCTACCAACTGAGCTACGTCCACCACTGATGCTGCTACTGCCACTCTCGCTGCTCTCGGCCAAGCCATGCTGGCGTGCCCGACAGGAATCGAACCTGTAACCCCCAGCTTAGAAGGCTGGTGCTCTATCCGGTTGAGCTACGGGCACCGGTCAATCGCTGGTCGAGGCTGGTCGGGGCGAGAGGATTCGAACCTCCGACATCTTGGTCCCAAACCAAGCGCGCTACCGGGCTGCGCTACGCCCCGAGAGCGCGCATTCTACCGGCAGCGTCGTGGCAGGTCAAATTTACCGAGCCTCGCTCTCGGGCCTCCGATTTCACCCGAGGTATTGGCCGGAGTTCGGATCCACACCCGTCGCCAGCGCGGTCAAATGCCGGCGCGCCGAATCCCCGGCAGCCGCTAGAATAGAGGGAAGTGAATCACAACCGTGGGGATCGTCACCGATGAAACTTGTTCGTTACGGCGCGGCTGGCGAGGAAAAGCCGGGCTTGATCGACGGCGATGGCCGGCTACGCGATCTATCGGCTTCGATCGCCGAAATCGACCGTGCGGCGCTGTCGCCGCAAGGTCTGGCCGAATTGAGAAAGCTCTCCGTCGAAACTCTGCCCTTGGTTTCCGGCAAGCCGCGCCTGGGCGTGCCGCTGACCTGCATCAGCAAACTGGTCTGCGTCGGGCTCAACTACCGTGATCACGCCGAGGAGGCGGGCATGGCGATCCCGACCGAGCCGGTTCTGTTCATGAAAGCCACGACCTGCATCACCGGGCCGACGGATCCGGTGATCATGCCCAAGGGGTCGGCGAAGACCGACTGGGAAATCGAACTCGGGATCGTGATCGGCTCGATCGCACGCGATGTTCCGCTGGAACGGGCGCTCGAATACGTGGCCGGCTACGTCGCCGTCAATGACATTTCCGAGCGCGAATTCCAGCTCGAACGCGGCGGACAGTGGGACAAGGGCAAGGGCTGCGACACCTTCGGTCCGATCGGCCCCTGGCTGGTCACCCGCGACGAAATCCCCGATCCGCAGAATCTCGCCATGCGGCTGACGGTCAACGGGCAGATCATGCAAAACGGCAACACCCGCACCATGATCTTCGGCTGCGCCGAGATCGTGAGCTATATCAGCCGTTTCATGACGCTGCTGCCGGGCGACGTGATCGCGACCGGCACGCCGCCCGGCGTCGGACTCGGCAGGAAACCGCCGCGTTATCTGAAGGCGGGCGATACGATGCGCCTGTCCATCGAGGCTCTGGGCGTGCAGGAACAGAAGGTCTGCGCGTCCCCTTCCTGATTCCCTCTTGACTCGCCCGCTCCCCGAGGGTCCGGAAAGCCGGAAGATGGCGCCGGAAGTCATCGATCTCCGGATTCGGGCCGACTATTTTCTACCGGCCTCGGATAGTCATTTTCCCTTGCGGCGCGGGCGCATTTCGTTTATAAAGCCCTCTTTTCGCTGATGCACTGAAATGCCAATGGCCGCCGAAGATCTCCTGCATAAACAGTTTCCTCCCTACGTGTCGAAAAAGGGCGAGGAATACATGAACAACCTGCAGCACAACCACTTCCGCACCATCCTGATGTCCCTCAAGAGCGAACTGATGGTGGACATCGAGCGGACCGTGCACACCATGCAGGACGAGGCCACCGTCTTCGCCGACCCCAACGATCGCGCCAGCCAGGAATCCGACATCGCGCTCGAACTGCGCAACCGCGACCGCGAGCGCAAGCTGATCAAGAAGATCGACGAGGCGCTCGGGCGCATCGAGAACGGCGAGTATGGCTATTGCGACAGCTGCGGCGTCGAGATCGGCTTAAAGCGCCTGGAGGCCCGCCCGACGGCGACCCTGTGCATCGACTGCAAGACGCTGGAGGAACTGAGGGAGAAACAGGTCGCGAAGTAGGCCGACGGCGTCGGGCTGAAGCCCGACCTACAGCGCAATAAGAAAAGGACGCCGAGGCGTCCTTTTTTATTGGCTAAGCTAGCTTACTGCTGAGGCTGTTCCGCGGCCGGCGCGGCATCGCCGCCGATCGCCTTCATCGACAGGCGGACGCGGCCCTTGTCGTCGGTCTCGATGACCTTGACCTTCACCACCTGCCCCTCCTTGAGGTAGTCGGCCACCGCATTGACCCGCTCGTTGGCGATCTGCGAGATGTGCAGCAGGCCGTCCTTGCCCGGCAGCAGGCTGACGATCGCGCCGAAGTCGAGCAGGCGCAGCACCGTGCCCTCGTAGATGCGGCCGACCTCGACCTCGGCGGTGATGTCCTCGATGCGCTTCTTGGCCATCTGCGCGGCATCGGCGCTGACCGAGGCGATGGTGATGGTGCCGTCGTCCTCGATGTCGATCACGGCGCCGGTCTCCTCGGTCAGCGCGCGGATGACCGCACCGCCCTTGCCGATCACGTCGCGGATCTTCTCGGGGTTGATCTTCATGGTGATCATGCGCGGCGCGAAGGTCGATACCTCCTCGCGGTGGCCGACCATCGAGCCCTGCATCAGGCCGAGGATGTGCAGGCGCGCTTCCTTGGCCTGGGCCAACGCCACCTGCATGATTTCCTTGGTGATGCCCTGGATCTTGATGTCCATCTGCAGCGCGGTGATGCCGTTGCCGGTGCCGGCGACCTTGAAGTCCATGTCGCCCAGGTGATCCTCGTCGCCCAGGATGTCGGTCAGCACCGCGAAACGGTTGCCTTCCTTGATCAGGCCCATGGCGATGCCTGCCACGTGCGCTTTCAAGGGAACTCCGGCGTCCATCAGGGCGAGCGAACCGCCGCAGACCGAGGCCATCGAGGAGGAGCCGTTCGACTCGGTGATCTCCGAGACCAGGCGGATGCTGTAGCCGAACTCCTCGGGAGTGGGCAGCACGGCGAGCAGCGCGCGCTTGGCCAGGCGACCGTGGCCGATCTCGCGGCGCTTCGGGGTGCCGACGCGGCCGGTCTCGCCGGTGGCGAAGGGCGGCATGTTGTAGTGGAGCATGAAGCGGTCGCGGTACTCGCCCTGCAGCGCGTCGATGATCTGCTCGTCGCGGCCGGTGCCCAGCGTGGCCACCACCAGCGCCTGGGTCTCGCCGCGGGTGAACAGCGCCGAGCCGTGGGTGCGCGGCAGGACGCCGTGGCGGATGGCGATCGGACGCACGGTGCGGGTGTCGCGGCCGTCGATGCGCGGCTCGCCGTTCAGGATCTGGTTTCGGACGATCTTGGCTTCGAGGTCGAACAGGCGGTCCTTGACCACGGCCGGGTCGACGGCGTTCTCGCCTTCGCACAGGCTTGCGATCACCTTGTCGGCGATTTCGCGGGTCTTTTGCGTCCGCGCCTGCTTGCTGGTGATGAGATAAGCGGCGCGCAGATCGGCTTCCGCGAGTGCGGCGATGCGCTCGATCAGCGCCTGATCCTTGGGCGCGGGCTGCCAGTCCCACTCGGGCTTGCCGGCGACTTCCACCAGCTCGTTGATGGCTTTGATCGCGGCCTGCATCTGCTCGTGGCCGAAGACCACGGCGCCCAGCATCACTTCCTCGGACAGTTGGTTGGCCTCGGATTCGACCATCAGCACGGCGGCGGCGGTGCCGGCGACCACCAGGTTCAACTGGCTGTCTTTGAGCGTGGAGATGTCCGGGCAGAGCACGTACTGGCCGCCGATGTAGCCGACGCGGGCGGCGCCGATCGGGCCGTCGAAGGGGATGCCCGAGATCGCCAGCGCCGCGGAGGAACCGATCATCGCCGGGATGTCGGGATCGACTTCCGGATTGGAGGAGAGCACATGGACGATGACCTGGACTTCGTTCAGGAAGCCCTCGGGAAACAGCGGCCGGATCGGGCGGTCGATCAGGCGCGAGGTCAGCGTCTCCTTCTCGGAGGGACGGCCCTCGCGCTTGAAGAAACCGCCGGGGATGCGGCCGGCGGCATAGACCTTCTCGACGTAATCGACGGTCAGCGGAAAGAAGTCCTGACCGGGCTTGGCGCTGGTCTTGGCCACGACGGTGGCCAGAACCACGGTGTCGTCCATCGAGACCATGACGGCGCCGCCGGCCTGGCGGGCGATCTCGCCGGTCTCCAGGGTGACGGTGTGGGCGCCGTAGGGGAAGCTTTTCTTGGTGGAAGTGAGGTTCAGCAAGGGTCTATCCTTTCGTCATGTCTGCCGAGGGCCGCTCGCTGGCGGACCCAAAAAAGAAAGCCGGCGCGGCCATCATCTGGCCGGCGCCGGCGTGTTCGCTCATGCCCGCTGCGCTTGGGGGGCACTTTGCATGTCGCGTCGCGGCTTACTTGCGCAGGCCGAGCCGCGCGATCAACGCGCGGTAGCCGTCGCCGTTCTTGCGCTTCAGGTAGTCAAGCAGCTTGCGGCGCTGGTTGACCATGGTCAGCAGGCCGCGGCGCGAGTGGTGATCCTTGACGTTGGCCTTGAAGTGACCGGTCAGTCCGTTGATGCGCGCGGTCAAGAGCGCGATCTGCACCTCCGGCGAGCCGGTGTCGCCCTGGGCGCGCTGATAATCGCCGACAATCTTTGCTTTCTCTACAGTCGAAATCGCCATCTTCTCTCTCTACCGGTTTCTTAACAAAGAGCGGAATTATACCCCGGCTTCAGCAATCCGCTCAAGCACTTCCAGACGCCGCTCGCTCCGCCACCAGGCGCCGCGGCACGAGATAACCGTCGGACGAAAGCTGGCACAGCCCGAGGAAGCGATCGCCGCCGTAGGCGCGCAACCGGGCGCCTACGGGACCGTTCCAGCGCACCGGTTGACCGTGGGCGAGACGAGCGGCGTCGATCTCCCCCAGTTCCGCCGCGGGCAGGTCCAGGAGCAGCGAGTCTGCCGGCGCCAGCCTGGCGTCGCGCTCGGGCAAGCTCAG
Organism: Pseudomonadota bacterium; assembly: GCA_021811225.1. Lineage (GTDB taxonomy): Bacteria > Pseudomonadota > Gammaproteobacteria > Burkholderiales > Rhodocyclaceae > CAIYYX01. Next base: position 7,088 of record JAJZPJ010000074.1, on the reverse strand, counting down.
CGCTGCGAGTTCGGCCAGGGTGACGGCCCGATCCAGGCTCAGGGCGCCGATGCGGGTGCGACGCAGGGCGGCCAGATGAGCGCCGCAACCGAGCAGCCTGCCCACGTCCTCGGCCAGGGTGCGGATGTAGGTGCCCTTGCTGCAATCGACCGACATGGAAATCGCGTCGGTCTCGAATGCCAGCAGACGGATGGCGTGGATGGTGACACGGCGAGGCTGCCGCTCGAGTTCGATGCCGGCCCGGGCGTATTCGTAGAGGGGCTTGCCGTCGCGCTTCAACGCCGAGTGCATCGGCGGCACCTGCATGATCTCGCCGCGGAAACCTTGCAGGACCGTCTCGACCTGCTGCCGCGTGACCGCGACCGGGCGGGCCTCCAGCACCCGGCCTTCGGCGTCGGCGGTGTCGGTGGTCACCCCCAGCCGGACGAGCGCGTCGTAGGATTTGTCGGCGTCCAGGAGTTCCCCGGCGAACTTCGTCGCCTCGCCGAAGCACAGCGGCAGCAGGCCGGTGGCGAGCGGGTCGAGGGTCCCGGTATGGCCGGCCTTCAAGGCGTTGTAGAGGCGACGCGCGCTCTGCAGGGCGCCGTTGGAGGTGATTGCCTGCGCCTTGTCGAGCAGCAGCACACCGTCGACGGCGCGGCCAGGCGGCCGGCGTGGCGCGTTCAAACCGGGTCGGCTCCTGGGCTCACTTTGCCGGGTCGTCGGGCGTGTCTTCCGCCGCGTCGGGAAGAGCGGACTTGACCGCCTCGTCGATCAGCTGCGACAGACGCGTGCCCTGCTCCACCGACGGGTCATAGACGAAGTGCAGCTCCGGCAGGTGATGGATCTTGATGCGCCGACCCAGTTCGCGCCGCAGGAAGCCGCTGGCGCGCTTCAGTCCTTCGCTGATCTCATCCAGGTGCTCGGGGCCGGCCAGGGTGGTGAAGAACACCTTGGCGTGGGCGTAGTCGGCGGTGACCTCGACGTCGGTCAGGGTCACCAGGTTCACGCGCGGATCCTTGAGTTCCAGCCGGATCAGTTCGGCCAGATCGCGGCGGATCTGCTCGGCGATGCGGCTGGTCCTGGCATAGTCCTTGGGCATAGCTCAGCCGAGCGTCCGGGCGACTTCCTGGATTTCGAACACCTCGAGCCGGTCGCCCTCGTTGAGGTCGTTGAAGTTCTTCACCGAGAGGCCGCACTCGAAGCCGGTCTTGACCTCCTTGACGTCGTCCTTGAAGCGCTTCAGCGAATCGAGCCAGCCGGTGTGGATCACCACGTTGTCGCGCATCACCCGCACCTGGGAATTGCGCTTGACCACGCCCTCCAGCACCATGCAGCCGACCACGGTGCCGATCTTGGAAATGCGGAACACCTGACGCACCTCGGCCAGGCCGATCACCTGCTCGCGCTGCTCGGGTGCGAGCATCCCCGACATCGCCGCGCGCACCTCATCGACCGCGGTATAGATGATGTTGTAGTAGCGGATATCGACGCCCATGCTCTCGGCCGCGCGGCGCGCGCTGACGTCGGCACGGGTGTTGAAGCCGATGATCACCGCCTTCGAGGCGGAGGCGAGGTTCACGTCGGACTCGCTGATGGCGCCGACGCCGGCGTGGATGACATTGACCTTGACCTCGTCGGTCGACAGCTTGACCAGGGATTGCACCAGCGCTTCCTGGGAGCCCTGCACGTCGGCCTTGACGATCAGCGGCAACTGCTTCGCCTCGTTCTCGCCCAGATTCTCGAACATGTTCTCCAGTTTGGCGGCCTGCTGCTTGGCCAGCTTGACGTCGCGGAACTTGCCCTGGCGGAACAGCGCGATCTCGCGCGCCTTGCGCTCGTCGCCCAGGACCAGGGCCTCGTCGCCGGCTCCGGGCACGTCGGCCAGACCCTGGATCTCCACGGGAATAGAGGGGCCGGCCTCTTCCACCGATTTGCCGTTTTCGTCGAGCATCGCCCTGACCTTGCCGAACACCGCGCCGCACAGCAGCGCGTCGCCGCGACGCAGCGTTCCCGACTGCACCAGGATGGTCGCCACCGGGCCCTTGCCCTTGTCCAGGCGCGCCTCGATCACCAGACCCTTGGCCGGGGCATCGACCGGCGCCTTCAGCTCCAGCACCTCGGCCTGGAGCAGCACGCGCTCCAGCAGCTCGTCGATGCCCACGCCGGTCTTGGCCGAGACCTGCACGAAGGGCACGTCGCCGCCGTATTCCTCGGGAATCACCCCTTCGGCGACCAGTTCCTGCCGGACGCGGTCGGGATTGGCGTCGGGCTTGTCGATCTTGTTCACCGCCACCACCAGCGGCACCTTGGCGGCGATCGCGTGATGGATGGCCTCCTTGGTCTGGGGCATGACGCCGTCGTCGGCGGCGACCACCAGGATGACGATGTCGGTGGCCTTGGCGCCGCGCGCCCGCATCGCCGTGAATGCCTCGTGGCCCGGCGTGTCGAGGAAGGTCAGCATGCCGCGCGCGGTCTCGACGTGATAGGCGCCGATGTGCTGGGTGATGCCGCCCGCCTCGCCGTGGGCGACGCGCGCCTTGCGGATGTAATCGAGCAGCGAGGTCTTGCCGTGGTCGACGTGGCCCATCACCGTGACCACCGGCGCGCGCGCCAGCAATTCCGGCGCAGGACCGCCCTCGGCCTGCACCTCGTCGAGGAAGGCGTCGGGCTCGTCGAGCTTGGCGGCGAAGGCCTTGTGGCCCATTTCCTCGACCACGATCATCGCGGATTCCTGGTCGAGCATCTGGTTGATCGTGACCATCGAGCCCATCTTCATCAGGGCCTTGATGACCTCGGTGGCCTTGACCGACATCTTGTGGGCGAGATCGGAAACGGAGATGGTCTCGGGGATATGCACCTCGCGCACCACCTGTTCGACCGGCGGTGCAACCTCGTGACGCTCATCGGCGCGGCCGCCGCGGCCGCCGGATCGGGTGCGCGGCCCGCCGCGCCAGCCGCTCGGACCGGTATCGCCGCGGGTCTTGATGCCGCGCTTCTTGGCGGCATCGTCCTTCCAGGTGCTGACCGGCTTCTTGACCGCTTTCTTGTCTTCGGGTTTTCCGGCCGGCTTGTGCAGCGTGCCGCTGACCTTGGCCACCGCCGGTGCCGGCGGCGTCGCCGGTTTCGCTTCGGCCGGCTTCTCGGCTGCCGCCTTCTGGGCGACCAGGCGCTGCTCGGCCTCGGCGCGGCTGCGCGCGGCGCGTTCTTGTTTTTCCGCCAGTTCGGCCGCCTGTCTCGCCGCGAGTTCGGAGGCGCGTTGCGCCTCGCGCTCGCGCAGCGCGATCTGCTCGGCGCTGATGACGTGGGCCGGAACGCGGGTCGCGACGCGGGCTTTGGCCGTCTTCGGCTTGGCGGGCTTTGTCTCGGCCACCTCCGCCGCCTGGACCGCAACAACCGCCTCGATTGCCGGAGCGGCGACCGGAGGAGCCGGTGCGGGAGCAGGTTCGACGACCGGCGGCGGCGCCACGACCTCGGGCACGGGCGGCGGCGCCACCGGCAGCTCCGCCGCCGGCGCAACGACTGCCGGCACCGCTTCGACCGGCTTCGCCGCCGGCGGCGCCTCGGGCAGCGTCTCGTCGCGCTTGACGAAGGTACGCTTCTTGCGCACTTCGACCTGGATGGTGCGCGCCTTGCCGCTGGCATCGGCGGCCTTGATCTCGGTGGTCTGCTTGCGCGTCAGGGTGATCTTGCCCTTGGGCCCGCTCTCGCCGTGCGACTTGCGCAGGTACTCGAGCAGCTTGGCCTTGTCCTGCTCGGAAAGAACGTCGTTGGCCGCCTGCTTCTTGACGCCCGCTTTCTGCAGCTGTTCGAGCAACGCCGTCGCGGGCATCTTAAGCTCGCTGGCAAATTGTGAAACGCTCATCTGTGCCATCGGAAACCCCTGCGATTATGCTTCGAACCAGTGCGCGCGCGCAGTGGTGATCAGGCTCTTGGCCCGTTCGTCCTCGATGCCGGTCAGTTCGACCAGCTCATCGACCGCCAGGTCGGCCAGATCGTCGCGGCGCTTGATGCCGCCGCGCGCCAGCTTGGCGGCGAGCGATTTGTCCATGCCTTCCAGTTCGAGCAGGTCGTCCTCGACGTTTTCCAATTGCTCCTCGTCCACGATCGCCTCGGTGAGCAGCACGTTGCGGGCGCGCTCGCGCAGTTCGGTGACGGTGGCCTCGTCGAAGGCGTTGATCTCCAGCATCTCGGCCAGCGGCACGTAGGCGATCTCCTCCAGCGTCGAGAAACCTTCCTCGATCAGGATGTTGGCGACCTCCTCATCGACGTCGAGCCGCTCGACGAACAGCTGGCGGATCTTGGAGTGTTCGGTCTGCGACTTCTCCTGGGATTCCTCGACCGTCATCAGGTTGATCGTCCAGCCGGTCAGTTCCGAAGCCAGGCGCACGTTCTGGCCGCTGCGGCCGATGGCGATCGCCAGATTGTCCTCGTCGACCACCACGTCCATCGCGTGTTTTTCCTCATCGACCATGATCGACGAGACCTCGGCGGGCTCCAGCGCGCCGATCACGAACTGGGCGGGATCGGCCGACCAGAGCACGATATCGACGCGCTCGCCGGCCAGCTCGTTGGTGACCGCGGTCACGCGCGAGCCGCGCATGCCGATGCAGGTGCCCTTGGGATCGACGCGCGGATCGTTGGACTTGACCGCGATCTTGGCGCGCACCCCGGGGTCGCGCGCCGCCGACTTGATTTCGATCAGGCCGTCCTCGATCTCCGGGACTTCCAGCTCGAACAGCTTCATGATGAATTCCGGCGCCGTGCGCGACAGGATCAGCTGCGGGCCGCGGGCGGCGCGATCGATCTTCATCAGCCAGGCGCGGACGCGGTCGCCCGGACGCAGATTTTCCTTGGGGATCATCTGGTCGCGCGGCAATACCGCCTCGATCCGTCCGGCTTCGATGATGGCGCTGCCGCGCTCCATGCGCTTGACGGTGCCGGTGACCAGATGCTCCTTGCGCTCCAGGAAGTCGTTCAGCATCTGCTCGCGTTCGGCGTCGCGAATCTTCTGCAGGATCACCTGCTTGGCCGCCTGCGCGCCGATACGGCCGAAATCGACCGGCTCCAGCGCCACCTCGATGTAGTCTTCGAGCGCGATGTCGCCGACCTGTTCCTGGGCGTCGGTGAGACCGATCTGCTGCTCGGGATTTTCCACGGCCTCGTCGGGCACCACCAGCCAGCGGCGATAGGCCTCGAACTCGCCGGTCTCGCGATCGACCTCGACGCGCACGTCGGAATCGTCATGCACCTTCTTCTTGGTGGCGGAGGCGAGCGCCAGTTCGAGGGCGGTGAAGACGATATCCTTCTGCACGTTCTTCTCGCGCGACAGGGCATCCACCAGCAGCAACAGTTCGCGGCTCATCGTTCCATCTCCTGCGATTTCTCTCATTAAATTCCGTCAGAACTTCGCCACCAGGCGGGCTTTGTCGATCTGTTCCAGGGGCAACTCATAAGCCGCTTCGATCCCGGACAGATGCAGCACGCCATCCTTGATGCCGGACAGCACGCCGGTGAAATTCCGCTGGCCGTTGATCGGCATCCGCGTGCGCACTTGGGCTTCCTGTCCCGCGAAGCGCTCGAAATCCGCCGGCTTCTTCAGCGGCCGGTCGAGCCCGGGCGAGGACACCTCCAGCCGGTCGTAGTCGATGTTCTCGACCGCGAACAGACGCGTCAGATGGTTGCTGACCGCGGCGCAATCGTCGATCGTGACACCCTTGGGGCTGTCGATGAAGACGCGCATCAGGCGCGCGCGCGGGCTGGTCTCGAAATCCACGAGTTCGTAGCCCAGTCCCGTTACCGCCTGCTCGATCAGCTCAACCTGCCCCATCCATGCCACCCACGCTACAAATAAAAAATGGGCGAAACGCCCATCTCCGGTCTTGCCCTTCCGCCATGATCCCCTGCCACGCCGCTCAATCCCGCTCGAGCGCGGCGGCCCCATCAATCAAAAAAATTATAACAGGATAGAGGCAGCCGAGCAAATCAAGCTTCGGTTTCTTCAGACATTTCCCCATCGTCCGGGGCGGGCGCGGATCTGGGCGGCAGCGCGGGCAACTGCTTGATCAGAGCCGAAACCTCCTCCGGCGAGAGCTCCAGCACCATGCCGCGCTTCAAGCGCGGCGGCAGTTGCACCGGGCCGTAACGCACCCGCATCAAGCGGCTGACGGTGATCCCGACCGCCTCGAACATGCGCCTCACCTCGCGGTTGCGGCCCTCGGTCAGGGTGACGCGGTACCAGCGGTTGGTGCCCTCGCCGCCGCCTTCGACCAGCCGGCCGAAGTGCGCCACGCCATCCTCCAGTTCGATGCCATTGACCAGCCGCTCCTTCGCCGCCAGCGGCAGCTCGCCGACCACGCGCACCGCGTATTCCCGCTCGATCCCGCTTCTCGGATGCATCAGCCGGTCGGCCAGCGCGCCGTCGCTGGTAAACAGCAGCAGGCCGCAGGAATTGAAGTCGAGCCGGCCGACGGCGATCCAGCGGCCGCCGCCTATCCTCGGCAGCTTGCCGAACACGCTGGTCCGGCCCTGGGGATCGTCGCGCGAGACGATCTCGCCCTCGGGCTTGTGATAGAGCAGGACGCGCGAACGGCGGTCGGCAAACCTGAGATGCACCAGCTTGCCATTGACCCTGACCTTGTCCTGGGGGCCGATGCGCTGGCCGACGTGGGCCGGCTCATTATTGACGCTGACCCGGCCGGCCAGGATCCATTCCTCCAGTTCGCGCCGCGAGCCCAGGCCGGCGTCGGCGAGCGCCTTGTGCAGCTTGGTGGTGGCCGCGGGCGCCGGCTCGGGACGGGGCCGCCCCCTGCGGCCGGCCTGCGGCGCGCCGGGGCGGGGTCCTTCGTCCTGGGTCTCCCGCTTCGGTCTGGCCGCGGGCGGACGGAAAGGGGTGCGGGCGGCGGCGCGGCCGCCCGATTTACGCTGACGAGTCATTGACAGTCTCCATGCTGCGTTCGAGTTCGGCCAGGGGCGGCAACTCGGCGAGACTGCGTAAGCCAAGGTCGTCGAGGAAGGTTTTGGTGGTGGCGTAGAGCGCCGGGCGCCCGGGAGCATCGCGATGGCCGACCGCGTCTATCCAGCCGCGCGACTCCAGCGTCTTCAGGATG
>JAJZPJ010000073.1 GCA_021811225.1 Pseudomonadota bacterium | reverse complement strand
ACATTGACGCTGCCCGACGTGCCGCCATCGAGCACGATCTGGCCATTCCTGTTGCTCAGGCTTTTGGCTTCGATGATGCCGCTCTGGTTGATCACCGTCCCGACCAGATCGCCGGCGGCGCGAGCGGTGAGCAGCACCCTGCCGCCATCGGCCACAATGGCGCCGCTGTTGTCTATGCTGGCGTTCAGGGCCGCCCCATCGACATTGATTTTGAGCAGATCGTCGCCGGCAAAATCGAGGCTGACCTGCTTGCCCGCGGCGAGCACGACGTTCCTTGCCGCTATCGTCCCATCGTTGGCCACGTCCGGAGCGATCAGCGCGACGTAGGTGTCCGCCGTGAGCCGGCCCGAGTTCCTCAGACTGCCGGCAAGATCGGAGCCGGCAAACCTGGTCCGGCCGGCCAGGAAGTCCTGGTTGGAGATCGCCAGCGTCGTGGCCACCATGCCGCCGACATCGACGCTCGCGCTCGGTCCGAACAGCACGCCGTTGGGATTCACCAGAAACACCTGGCCGTTGGCGCTGATGCGCCCCTGGATCTCGCTCGGATGGCCGCCGAGCACCCGGTTGAGCGTCACCGCGCCGGCGTTAGGCTGCCTGAAGGCGATGCTCTCGCCTGGTGCAATGCCGAAACTCTGCCAGTCGATGATCGCGCGTTGGCTGGTCTGGGTGATGGCGAGGGAAGTGTCGGAAGACGAGGCCACGGTGGCATTGCCCGCCACGGTCTGCCCGCCGATGGGCAAGGCAAAGGAGGTACTCGGGACCAGCAGCGCAGCAGCGACCGGAAGGAGTCGTCCCAGTAAGGTCATCACGCCGAGGCGTCCGATACCAAGCTTCCCCTTGCCGTTCTGGTCCTCGGCTGGCGCATGAGGCTCCATTGCATCCTCCCTCAACCCGCGGGCACTCTCGTTGCCGGCCCGGGCTCAATATGGCGATCGACTTTAACATGCGTTCGTCATACTGGCAAATTCACGGACATGGGCGGAGACACGGTTGCAGCGAAGCGTCACGGCTTTGATAATATGCCGTGCGTGTATTACCATGAGGAATCGAACGATCAGGAGTAGCCGATGGCGCTCAACAGATTCGTCAGGCTCTACCGCCAACTCGCCCGCAAGGCGACCGGCGTCTTGCCGCGCCCGATGCGTTTCGCAGTTTTTCGCAACATGATCAGGTGCGACGTGGCGCCGCCCGACAAGCTGGTGCTCAAGGTCGCCGAGACCCGTGAGGAACTGGAGGACTGCTTCAGTCTGCTGCACGACGCCTACGTTCAAGTCGGTTTCATGAAGCCCGACCCCTCGGGCATGCGCGCCACCCTCTATCACGCCCTGCCCACGACCACGACGCTGCTGGCCAAGTACGACGGCAGGATCGTCGGCACCATTTCGCTGATCAGGGAGAGTCCGTTCGGTTTTCCGATGCAGAAGATCTTCAACATCGAAGCCATCCGCAAGACCGGCGGCAACATCGCCGAGGTCTCGGCGTTGGCCATCCATCGGCGATTTCAGGCGATGGGCGGCGTGATCCTGTTTCCGCTGATGAAGTTCATGTATGAATACTCGACCAAGCTGTTCGACACCCGCCATCTGGTGATCGCGGTGAATCCCAGGCACATCGGCTTTTACGAGTCGATATTGTTCTTCAAGCGACTGAAACAAAATCCGGTCGAGCACTACGACTTCGTCAATGGCGCGCCGGCGGTGGGCGCCCACGTCGATCTGAAGGCCGCCCCGGAGATCTACAGACGCTATTACGGCGACAAGCAAGCATCCAAGAATCTCTACCGCTACTTCACCGAATTGCGCATGCCCAACATCGTCTTTCCGGACAAGCGTTTCTACACCACCAACGACCCGGTGATGACGCCCGAGCTACTCGATTACTTCTTCAACCAGCGCACCGCGGTGTTCGCCGGCCTGAGCGACGACGAAATACGCCGCTTCCATGCGATCTACGACCTGCCGGCATACAAGGCGGTGCTGCCCCCCTTGCCCCAGGGCGGCGAGCGCGGGGCCGACCGCCCGCGGCGGCACCAGCGCTTCTCCGTCGTCTGTCCGGGAGAACTGGTGATCGGCGGCGGCCGGCGGCAGCGCAGCTACACGCTGCAGGTCGTCGAATGCTCGATGAACGGCCTCAGGGCGCGCTCCGCCCTGGCCCTGCCGCTGGAGATCGAGGGCACGGCGCGCATCGATCTCGGCCGCGCCGACCAGAGCCATCTGCGCGTGACCGTCCTGCGCAAGGCGCGCAGCGATCCGGATACCTACGTGATGAAGGTGGAGGAGCCCGACCTCGCCTGGCGCAAGTTCGTCAGCGCGCTGCGCAAGGCGTCGATCCACAGCGACCTCGACAACGCCACGCGCTACCTGGAATGAAGCGGGGAATCTCTCAGCCGGTACCGCCGACGGTCAGGCCCTCGATCTTCAGCGTCGGCTGGCCGACGCCGACCGGCACGCTCTGCCCTTCCTTGCCGCAGGTCCCCACCCCCGGATCGAGCACCAGGTCGTTGCCGATCATCGACACCCGCTGCAGCACGTCGGGGCCGTTGCCGATCAGGGTCGCCCCCTTCACCGGCGCGGTGATCCTGCCGTTCTCGATCAGATAAGCCTCGGCCGCCGAGAACACGAACTTGCCGCTGGTGATGTCCACCTGGCCGCCGCCGAAGTTGGCGGCATAGAGCCCCTTCTTCACCGAAGCGATGATCTCCTGCGGATCGCGCCCGCCGTTCAGCATGTAGGTGTTGGTCATCCGCGGCAGCGGCAGATGGGCGAAGGACTCGCGCCGGCCGTTGCCGGTCGGGGCGACCCCCATCAGGCGCGCGTTCAAGGAGTCCTGCAGATAGCCGACCAGGATGCCGTCCTCGATCAGCACGGTGCGCTGCGTCGGATTGCCCTCGTCGTCGATCGACAGCGATCCGCGCCGGTCGGGAATGGTGCCGTCATCGACGACGGTCACCCCTTTTGCGGCGACGCGCTCGCCCATGCGCCCGGCGAAGGCGGAGCTGCCCTTGCGGTTGAAGTCGCCCTCGAGGCCGTGGCCGATCGCTTCGTGGAGCAGGATGCCGGGCCAGCCCGAACCCAGGACCACGGTCATGGTGCCCGCCGGTGCCGGCTTCGCGGCGAGATTGGTCCTGGCCTGGTGCACGGCTTTGTGCGCATAGTCCATCAGCACGGCATCGGAGAAGTAGCCGTAGTCGAGGCGTCCGCCGCCGCCGGCCGAGCCCTGCTCGCGCTGGCCGTTCGCCGCCATGATGACGCTGACCGAGACGCGCACCAGGGGGCGCACATCGGCCACCCAATGGCCGTCGCTCCTGGCCACCAGCACCACTTCCCAGGTGCCGGCGAGGCTGGCCATGACTTCGACGACATGGTCGTCCGCGGCGCGGGCGTAGCGCTCCAGCCGCTCCAGCAGCCTCACCTTCTCGGCAGCGGCGAGCGAGGCGATCGGATCGGCGGCGCCATAGAGCGCCGACGCCCGTCCCGCCGTGAGCAGCGGCGCGCTGCCCGTCCCGCCCTGGGCGGCGATGGCGCGCGCAGCCAGCGCCGCGCCCGACAGCGCCGGCAGGCTGATCTCGTCGGAGTAGGCGAAAGCGGTCTTGTCGCCGCTGATCGCGCGCACGCCGACGCCCTGCTCGATGTTGAAGCTGCCCGACTTGACGATGCCCTCCTCCAGGCTCCAGCCTTCTGAGCGGGCGTACTGGAAGTAGAGGTCGGCGTAATCGACGCGATGAACGAGCAGCTCGCCGAACACGCGCTCGATCGAAGCCGGCGTCAGATCGTAAGGCGAGAGCAGATACTGCTCTGCGGTGGCATAGGAGGATTGCGGATCGGTCATGGGATGGCCCGGTGGCTCAAAGTTTCCTGTGTTTCAGTGCCGGCAAGCTCGCGCGTACGTCCATGATGCGCGCCGGATCGATGTTTGCGACGCACACGCCGGGACCCTTGTCCAGCCGGGCCAGCACCTCGCCCCAGGGATCGACGATCATGCTGTTGCCGTGGGTCATGCGTCCGTTCGGATGTCGCCCGCCTTGCGCTGCGGCCAGCAGGTAGCACTGGTTCTCGACCGCGCGGGCACGCAGCAACAGCTCCCAGTGGGCACGCCCGGTGGTCTCGGTGAAGGCGGCGGGCAGCACCAGCAGATCCACCGCGCCCATCGCCCGGAACAGTTCCGGAAAGCGCAGATCGTAGCAGATCGCCAGGCCCATGCGGCCGAACGGCGAGTCCATGGCGACCACCTCGGTGCCCGGCTCGATGGTCAGGCTCTCGTCGTAACGTTCCTCGCCGCGCGCGAAGTCGAACAGATGGATCTTGTCGTAGCGCGACACCCGCCGGCCGGTCTGGTCATAGACCAGACAGGTGTTGCGCTGCTTCCCCGGATCGTCGGCGGCGAAGGGCAGCGAGCCGCCGACCAGCCAGATGCCGTGCCGCTTCGCGGTCTCGGCGAGGAAGCGCTGGATCGGCCCGCCGTCATCCTGCTCGCGCGCATCCAGGCGCGCTGCGTCGCTGGCGCCGATCATCGGAAAATACTCGGGCAGGGCCACCAGTTGCGCGCCCTCTGCCGCCGCCTCGTCGATCAGACGCGCGGCCTCGACCAGGTTGGCGCCCACCTCGCAGCCGGAAATCATCTGTACCGCGGCTATCCTCACGCTCATGGACTCGTCCTTCCGGATTCCGGCGCCTGCGGCGCGGAAAGCTTTTCGACTTTCGGGTCGGCCCAGGTGCCGGTCACCGAATACTCGTAGGCGAAGGCCTGATCGATCGGATCGCGCAGCAGCTTCTGCACCAGGTAGGCGATCGCGCCGACCGCCGGATGCGCCATCAGGATCGCCCCGACCGAGAGCGACTCGCCGATCGCGGGTTGCACCAGGACCTTGAGATCCTGGGTCTCGTGCGACAGATCGACGCTGCCGCTCATCAGGATCTTGGCCGACGGTCCCTGGATTCTCAGGTCGCCCGAGCTCATCACGCCGCGCTTGATGCCGAGCTGCCCGGCGATGCTGTCGAAGGCGAAACCTTCGCTGAAGATATCGCGGAAGTTGAGCGTGATCCGGCGCGGCAGGGATTGCAGACTGAGGATGCCGAGCAGGCGTCCGGCTCCCGGTTCGAGCTTGTTGAACTGGCCGCCGGTGGCGACGACGGAGAGCGAACCGTCGAGCGAGGGATAGTCGATCGCCAGCGGCGAACCGCTCCAGGTGACGGTTCCGTCCAGCGTGGCGCGGCCGCGGCGCACCACGTCCGGATAGCCGACCCGGGAGAGCGTCTTCTCGATATTCTTGGCGTCCACGGTGAATTTCAGGTGGGTATCGGGCTGCACGGCCGCTGCCCGCCAGGTGCCCTCGCCGCTCAGGCTGCCATCCTCGTTGCTGATGCCGAGTTTGGCTTCCCAGACGCCCTTGCGATTGACGGCGTTGATCTTCAACTTGCCCAGCGCCCTGCCGCGGAACAGAAACTGATCGGCCTCGAGATCCAGTCCCGGCAATTCCTGCGGCTCGGCGCCGCTGGTCGATGGGGAAGCCGTCGTCTCGTTGATTTCCAGCCGCTTGAGGTGGCCCGAGAGACGGCCGGCGCCGGCGCCGCGCCAGTCGAGCCCGCCGGAAAGTTCGCGGCTGTTCACCTCGGCATGCCAGCCGCCGTCTCTCGGCGTGGCCGTGAGCGCGAGATCGTTGACGGCACGGCCGAAGATGGTCATTTGCTGCGCCTGGAGCTTCACCGTCGTCAGCGGCAGCACCCCGCCGCCCTTCGCTTTGGACAGCAGGCTACGCCAGAAATCGGCGTCTATCTTCTTCTGCTTGACCGACAGCAGCAGCCCCTTGTCGGGCAGCACCAGCGGTTCGCCGATGCTGATCGCACCCCGCGCCACCCCCTGGCCGTCGCGGCGATAGAACACGCGGGCGGCCAGGATCTTGCCCAAGGCGAGATCGAACTGATCCCGCGGCGTTGCAGCGGCCGCCGTTTTCCGCGAAGCGGTCGGCGGCGCCGGCGGCGCAGCCGATATCTGGCGCGAAAAGCGCAGCGGCAGGATCTCTGCCGGGCGCTTGTTGAACGGCTCGGGCAGGCTAGACGCGATGCCCTGAAGCCGGCTCTCGATCACGAGGTCGATAGCCTTCTTGCGCAACTGCGCGCTGCCGTGCCAGGTGGTGCTGCCGGAGAGTCTATCGAGCAGCGGTTGGTCGTATTGCCGGCGCAGCGTGGCGATATTGACGCCGCCGTCCGCGCTGAGCAAGACCGTGCCGTTGCCGGCGGTCTTCACGTCCAAGCTCAGCGGCATGTCGAAGAGCTTCGCCCGCACCCGGTCCGCGCTCAGGCGGGTGCCGGAAAACCGCAGCCGGCCGGCAAGTTCGGTCAGCGGCGGCAGGCCCGTGCCCGGCACCAGCCGGTTGTTGTCGAACTGATAGTCGCCATCGATCTTGGTGGCGGCGACATGCGCGAGCGGCAAGGCCAGTTTCAGGGCGAGTTCGCCCTTGCCCGAAGCCGACATGCCGGCGGTGAAGTGGTCGATACGCTCGCCGACCGGGCTGGCCTCGATGAAGCGCAGGAAGTCGGCGGTCGGGCCGCTGGCTTTGCCTGTGACTTCGAGCAGCCCCTCCGGTGCGGCGAGATCGTCGATCCGGGCGCTGACGCCGTTGACGGTGACGCCGTAGAAGCTGCCGCGGCTGGCGGTGATGGTCATGCCCTTGCCGGTGAATGCGAGCGTGCCGTCGATGTCGTTGATCGCCGGCCAGCTCGGCGCATAGCGCAGCGTGGCGCCGTGGAACTGGCCCTTGACCTCGAACAGGCCGGAGCCGTCGGCGAAGGGAAAGCGCGTGAGGTCGCCCTTCAGGCGCAGCGTCGTGCCGTCGCTCTTACCGCCGACGATCGCGCTGTGCAGCCAGTCGCGCACGCCCTTGTTCACCACCAGCGGCATGTAGCGCCAGACGGCGCCGGCGTCGGCGCGCGTGAGCCGGGCGCTCATGTCGATCACCCCCGGATCGTTCGGGCGGGCCAGATAGCTGCCGGAAGCGACGCCGGCGGCATCCTTGTTCTCGAAAGCGAGGCTGTCCACCTTGACCTCGACGCCCGCCTTGACCGCCGCCCAACCGCCCCTGGCATTGAGCGACTGGAGGTCGAGGTGAGGGTCGGCAAAGACCGCGGGCAGATCGATCGCCGCGCCACGGCTGGCGATCTTGAAGCTGCCGCCCCGCTCGCTGGCGTCAACGCTGCCGGACAGGCCGTCGAAGCCGGGCAGGGGCCCGATGGCGCTCATCCCGAGACCCTGGAAACGGGCGCGCAGACGATAGGCCAGCAGTTTTTCTGCGCTGCCGCTCCAGGACGCCTTGAGGCCGAAAACCCTGCCGTGCGGCGCAAATCCCGCCAACCGCTTGCGTGCGGCGTCATCGAGCGGCAGAAACGCCGCGAGCCGCGCCAGCGCGCCGAGGTCCAGCCCGTCGGCCGAGAGCTCGCCCTGCGCCGGGGCGGCGCCCTGCGCGGCGCTCCAGGAGAGACGGAAGTCGCTCGGCTCGACCTTGATGCCGTCCGCCGTGGTCAGGGCCAGGTGCTTGGCGCTGGCGATGAAACCGTTCGGCAAGCGCGAGCCGGCCAAGCGGCCGCTGACGCTTCGCAGATCGAGCAGCGGCAGATCGGGGGCCAGGCGCAGCGCCACGTCGGCCAGGGCGATGTCGGCGGTGAAGCTGGTGACCTGCCGCTGCGCAAAGCCCAGCCACAAACGCATGCCGCCGCTGCCGCGCGGCAGCTCCAGCGGATAATCGACCCAGCGGCGCCAGACGGCGAGATCGGCATAGTCGAGCTCGGCGTAGGCCTGCCCCCTCCAGGTATCGGGGCGATCCAGGCGGTCGCCGCGGAAATCGCCGCGCACGTCTATCTTCGTCGCCAGATTCTTGGGCGGATCGGCGGTGAGGCCGAAACGATGGCGGCTGCCACTGTTCTGCAAATTGAAATTCAGGTGGTCGAGTTGCAGCGGCGGCGCAGCGCGCTGTTCGTCCTGCCAGGTGATCGTGGCATCGCGCACCACGACCCGGTGCTGCGCCAGCAGCCAGGCGGAGAAGTCGCCCCCCTGGCGCAGGCTGGAGAGCGCGAGGCCGGCGACGAAAATCTGCCCGCTCCGGTCGCGGCGGACGGTCAGCGACGGAGAAATGATCTCCAGCCTGCGCAGACGCAAGCCGAAATAAAGCAGCGAAGTCCAGGAGACGTCGGCCTCGACCTTGTCCAGGGTCAGTGCCGGACGCCCTGCCCGGTCGCGCACCGCAAAACCGTGCAGTGCCAGGTGCGGACGCAGGCCCTGCCACTGCCCGTCGATCGAGGCGATGGACACCGGCAAACCGATCGCTCCCGAGAGCACACGCTCGATGCTGCCGCGGTAGTCCTCGATATGGGGCAATACCGCGTAGCGCAAGCTCAGGAAGATCAGGGCAAAGCCGAAGTAAGCGAGGATCAGCAGCGCCGCGGCCAGACCCATGGCCCGGCGCCACCAGGGGTGGCGGCGAGAGGCGGCGATGATTTCGGGCAGGATATCGGGCATGAATGAACCGCCGGTTCGTCACCCGGCCCGGGCCGGCGCACAGGCCCGGCATCAAGACTAGAATGACCGCTCTCCGGCATCAAATCCCGATTTTACTCCAATGCTCTCCCTTCCCGACATTCTGCCGCTGTCGCGCTACCTGAGCCGGCTGTTCGCGGCCCGCCCCGGCATCGCAGGCGAGGTGGCCTCGACCTGGCTGACGCCGCTGCCGGCGGCCGGGCTAGGCGCCCTGCTCGCGCCGCTCACCGAGCAGACGCTGAAGCCGGAGCTGCGCCGTTTCAAGCAGCGCGCCTACGCCCGGATCGCGGCGCGCGACCTGGCCGGGCTGGCGAGCCTCGCCGAAGTCACCGAGACCATGACCCTGATCGCCGAGATCGCCGTGGACCGGGCGCTCGCCGTCCTCGGCAACTCGCTGGTGGCACGTTTTGGCCGGCCGCTGTCCGATGCCGGCGAGGAACAGCAACTGATCGTCATCGCCATGGGCAAGCTGGGCGGGCGCGAACTCAATGCCTCCTCCGACATCGACCTGATCTTCGTCTACCCGGAGGACGGCGAGACCGACGGGGCGGATGGGCGCGCGATCAGCAATTTCGATTTTTTCACCCGCCTGGGGCGCCAGCTGATCAACGCCATTTCCGAGGTCACCGACGAGGGCCAGGTATTCCGCGTCGACATGCGTCTGCGCCCCAACGGCGACTCCGGACCGCTGGTCTGTTCCTTCGAGATGCTGGAGAACTACCTGGTCTCGCAGGGCCGCGAGTGGGAGCGTTATGCCTGGATCAAGGCTCGCCCGCTCGGCCATGCCGGCGCCCATTGGCAGGCGCTGGAGGCGATCCGGCTGCCCTTCGTGTTCCGCAAGTATCTCGACTTCGGCGCGATCAACGCGATGCGCAGCCTGCACGCGCAGATCCGGCGCGAGGTGGCGCGCCGCGACATGGCCGGCAACATCAAGCTCGGCCCCGGCGGCATACGCGAGATCGAGTTCATCGCCCAGGTGTTCCAGTTGATCCGCGGCGGCCGCGAGACCCAATTGCAGATCCGGCCGACGCTCGAAGTGCTGGAACTGCTCGTCCGGCGCGGCGATCTGGCCGCCGAGGTGGTGCGCGAACTGACCAGCGCCTACGGCTTCCTGCGCCGGCTCGAACACCGGCTGCAATACCTGGACGACGCGCAGACCCATAGCCTGCCCGAGCAGCCGGAAGATCAGGCGCTGGTGGCCCGGGCGATGGGCTATTCCAGTTTCGCTGCGCTCTTGGCCGAGCTCGACGACCATCGCGGCAACGTCTCCCGGCATTTCGATGCGGCCTTCGCCGATCCCAACCGGGTCAGGCACGCACTCGAAGGCGTCTGGCAGAACAGCGAGGATCCGGCGGCCTCGCTCGCCAGGATCGGCTACCGCGACGCCGCCGCCGCCGCCCGGCGCCTGGCCGGCATGCACCAGGCCGGCCGCTATCAGCAGTTGGCGGCGCCGGTGCGCGAGCGCTTCGACGCCCTGGTGCCGCGGGTGATCGAGGTCTGCGCCGCGACGCCCAACCCCGACCAGACGCTCGCGCGCAGCCTGGACATCCTCGAAGCCATCGCCCGCCGGGCGGCCTACCTGGAACTGCTGCTGGAGTATCCGCGGGCACTGGCGCGGGTCGCGGAACTGGCCAGCGCCTCGGCCTGGGCGGCCGACTACCTGGGGCAGCATCCGCTGCTGCTCGACGAACTGCTCGACCCGCGCCTGCTCGAAGTGCTGCCCGACTGGGCGGTCTTCCGCAGCCAGTTGCAGGCCGCCCTGGATGCGGCGGAGCCCGACACCGAGGAGCAGATGGACCTGATGAGGAACGCCCATCATGCCCAGCTGCTGCGCCTTCTGGCCCAGGACGTCGCCGGCCTGCTGCAGTTGGAGAAGCTCTCCGACCACCTCTCGGCGCTGGCCGACATCATGCTCGATCTCGCCCTGGTCTGCGCCTGGCGCAAGCTGCCCAAGCGCCACCTCGAGCTGCCGCGCTTCAGTATCATCAGCTACGGCAAGCTGGGCGGCAAGGAACTGGGCTACGCCTCCGACCTCGACCTGATCTTCCTGTTCGACGATCCGACGCCCGAAGCGGCACAGATCTATGCCCGGCTGGCGATGCGCATCAACACCTGGATCTCCGGCAGGACGCCGGCCGGCATCCTGTTCGAGACCGACCTGCGCCTGCGGCCCAACGGCGACTCGGGCCTCCTGGTCAGTTCGCTCGACGCCTTCCGCAAGTACCAGCTCGAATCGGCCTGGGTGTGGGAACACCAGGCGCTGACCCGGGCCCGTTTTTCGGCCGGCGATGCCGGCATCGGGAGCGCCTTCGAGCAGATCCGCGCCGAGATATTGAACAAGCCGCGCGATCTCGCCGAACTCAGGCGCGAGGTGCTGATGATGCGCCAGCGGATGGTCGATGCCCACGCCACCAAGGCGACGCAGGCCGACGACGGCTTCGATCTGAAGCAGGACCCCGGCGGCCTGATCGACGTCGAGTTCATCGTCCAGTACCTGGTGCTGGGCCACGCCCGCGCACATCCCGAACTCGTCGCCAACCTGGGCAATATCGCGCTGCTCAGGATCGCCGGCGGACTCGGGCTGATCCCGCCGGCGCTGGCCGAGAAGGTCGGCGACGCCTATCGCGAGTACCGCCGCACGCAGCACGCGCAGCGCTTGAACAGCCTGCCCGGCCGCGTCGCCCGTGAATCGGTCGCTGAGCGCATCGGTGCCGTGCGCGAGCTGTGGCGTTTTGTTTTCGGCGACGAAAAAATCGCGGATAAACCCTTATGATTTGCCTTTTTCGCTCCCCGCCCATCATGACCATCAACTACGCCACCCCGCCCGCCGACCAACTCCTGCCCGTCGCCGGCGTGCGGCTGGGCGTCGCCAGCGCCGGCATCAGAAAACCCGGCCGGCGCGACCTGACGCTGATCGAACTCGCGCCGGGCAGCCGCGCCGCCGGCGTGTTCACCCAGAACCGCTACTGCGCCGCGCCGGTCCTGCTCTGTCGCGAACACCTGGCGGCCGGCGCGATCCGCGCCCTGGTGATCAACACCGGCATCGCCAACGCCGGCACGGGCGAACCCGGACTGGCGGCGGCGCGCGCCACCTGCGCCGCCGCGGCCAGCCTTCTCGGAATCGTCGAGAGCCAGGTGCTGCCCTTCTCCACCGGCGTCATCATGGAACCGCTGCCGGTCGAGCGCATCGTCGCCGGCCTGCCCGCCTGCCGCACGGCGCTCGCCGCCGACGGCTGGTTCGATGCGGCGCACGCGATCATGACCACCGACACCGTCGCCAAGGCGGCCTCCAGAAGCGTCAACATCGGCGCCAAGACCATTGCCGTCACCGGCATCGGTAAGGGCGCGGGCATGATCGAGCCGAACATGGCGACCATGCTCGGTTTCGTCGCCACCGACGCCGCCATCAGCCAGGCGCTGCTGACGCAACTGGTCAGGGAGGCCGCGGAGCAGTCGTTCAACTGCATCACGGTGGATGGCGACACCTCGACCAACGACTCCTTCGTGCTGATCGCCAGCGGCGCCGCCGGCAACGCCGAGATCAAGGACGCCGCCAGCGCCGACTACGCG
>JAJZPJ010000072.1 GCA_021811225.1 Pseudomonadota bacterium | reverse complement strand
CCAAGGCCGGCAGGACCGGAACGCTGGTGCTGTTTTTCGTCCTGTCCTTCGGCATGGTCGGTTTCGTCTTCAAGGAGATTCTCCAGCGGCTGTGGAAAATCTGAAAGGTCGGTAATGGAAAACCAGTTCGATAATGTCAGCGTCGTCAAGCGGGCCAACCTCTACTTCGACGGCAAGTGCGTGAGCCACACCGTGCTGTTCCCTGACGGGGTCAAGAAGACCCTGGGCGTGATTTTTCCGTCCTCGCTCACCTTCAACACCGGTGCGCCCGAAGTGATGGAGCTCAACGCCGGCAGGTGCCGCATCCGCCTGAAGGGCGAGAGCCGCTGGCGCAGCTACGGCGCCGGCGAATCCTTCTCCGTGCCGGGCAACTCCAGCTTCGAAATCGAGACGCTGGAGACCCTGGACTACGTCTGCCATTTCGGCTGAAGCCGCGACCGGAGCCCACCATGCCCTCCTTCGACATACTTTCCGAAGTCGACCAGGTCGAGTTGCGCAACGCCGTCGATCAGGCCAACAAGGAAGTCACCAACCGCTTCGATTTCAAGGGTTCCGACGCCCGCGTCGAAATCGGCGACAAACTGCTGACCCTGTACGCCGACGACGACTTCAAACTCGACCAGGTGTACGACATCCTGACGCTCAAGCTCGGCAAGCGCGGCATCGACGTGCGTTGCCTGGAAAAGGGCAAGGCCGACAAGGTCAGCGGCAACAAGGTGAAGCAGGAAATCAAGGTCAAGGTCGGCGTCGAAGGGGATCTGGCGAAGAAGATCGTCAGGCACCTCAAAGACAGCAAGCTCAAGGTGCAGGCCAGCATTCAGGGCGACGTCGTGCGCGTTTCCGGCCTTAAGCGGGACGTCCTCCAGGACGCGATCGCCCTGGTGAAAAAATCGGTGACCGATTTTCCGCTGCAGTTCGGCAATTTCCGCGATTAGTCCCGCTTCAGTCCCGCGATCCAGCGCTGGTAGAGCCGATCGGCGACTGCGTTGAGTGCGCCCAGCCGTTCGGTCAGGTCGGCCTGCATGGCAGCTGGCTGCTGCACCGATGGGCCGGGGTGGGCCGCAATCTCCTCGGCACCGATGAGGCACCAGTGCCTGATCATCGCCTCGGTCATCTCGACGTGGCATTGCAGGCCCAGATGCGGACCCGATGCGAAAGCCTGAGCGGCGCAGTATTCGCTCTCCAGAATGCGCGCGGCGCCCGCGGGCAGGCCGAAGGTCTCGCCGTGCCAGTGGAAGGAGAGGAAGCTGCGCAGATCGCCGAACCAGTCGCGTGCCGCGGCGTTGTCCAACACCCGTGCTTCGCCCCAGCCGATTTCCTTCACCGGGTTCGGCCCCACCGCAGCCCCCAGCGCCTTGGCCAGCAGTTGCCCGCCCAGGCAATGGCCGATCACCGGAATGCTCTGGGCTACCGCCTGGCGTATCAGCGCGCATTCCCGTGCGATCCAGGGTAGCGGATCATTGACGCTCATCGGTCCGCCGAATAGCGCCAGCCCGCTGAAGCCGGCGCAATCGGTCGGTATCGCGTCACCGGCGTCGATACGCAACAACCGCCAGGGAAGCGCGTGACGGTCAAGGAATGTGGCAAAATAGCCGGGTCCCTCCCCGGGGCTATGACGGAAAATTGCGATCGGTTTCATGCTCTCGTTCTCGGCAGCCCAACAGTCGTGCATTGTATCGTTGCCGGTCCCACCCGATGGGGCGCCGGCAAGTGCTCTGTGGGCATTGAACCACGATTCTGAGATGGGCTGCTGATGAGCGAACTGATCATCCCGCCGACGTTTGCGAGCGCCTCATGGCTGCGCCAGCGTTTCGCCACCGGGGGCGCGGTCGATGCAGCGCCCCCGGTGACCGAGCCAGACGCACCCGGGGCACAGTTGATCCGGGCGGCGGTACTAGTGCCGCTGGTCGAGCGGGAGAGCGGCCTGACCGTGCTGCTCACCCAGCGTACCGCGCATTTGCGTGATCACCCCGGGCAGGTCAGCTTTCCCGGCGGGCGTTGCGAGGAGAACGACGCATCGGTGGTGGCCACCGCCCTGCGTGAAGCGCAAGAGGAGGTCGGTCTCGATCCGGCCGGGGTAGAGGTGCTCGGTCTGCTGCCGGAATATCGCACGGGGACCGGTTTCTCGATCATGCCGGTGGTGGCGCTGGTACGCCCACCCCTGAATCTCAAACTCGACGATTTCGAAGTCGCCGAGGCTTTCGAGACCCCCTTGGACTTCTTTCTCGATCCCGTCAACCATCAGCGTCACAGCACGGAGACTCAGAACGGGCGGCGAGAGTATTACGCCATGCCCTGGGAGGGGTACTACATATGGGGAGCTACCGCCGGAATGCTGGTGAGCCTCCACCGCTTCCTGTTCAACGCAGACTGATACCGGTCGCTGTGGTATCTTCAACATCCCGGCAGCAGCGCCGGCCGACATTTCCGAACTCATCGACCCTCATCCTGCATGGCACTGCTTTCCATCGTCCTCGCTCTGGTTCTTGAGCAGCTAAAGCCATTGCCCCAGGAGCGCCTCGTCCTGGCGCCGTTGACGGGCTATGCGCAGTTCCTCGAGGAACGCTTTAATGACGGCGACGAACACCACGGCATGGCGGCCTGGATGATCGGAATGCTGCCCGGCGTCCTCGCGCTGCTCGCGCTGCAGTGGCTGTTGGCAGCGACCCAGCCGCTGCTGGCGCTGTTCCTGAATGTCGGCGCGCTCTATCTGACGATGGGTTTTCGTCAGTTCAGCCACAATTTCACCGGTATTCATCTGGCGCTGCGCATGGGCGAGTTGGACCGCGCGCGTACCCTGCTGGGACAATGGCGCGGCCAGAGCGCGGAGCGTTTGAGTTCCAATGAGATCGCCCGGCTTTCGATCGAAGACGCACTGGTTGCGTCGCATCGGCATGTCTTTGCGCCGCTGTTTTGGTTCGTCCTGGCCGGACCAGCCGGTGCCTTGCTGTATCGTCTGGCATGGTTCTTCCGGACACGGTGGCGACCGACGGAGCTTGGCGCTTTGGGCCGGTTCGCCGAGCGCGCCTTTGCCGTCATCGACTGGTTGCCGCTACGGGTATCCGGTGCCGCCTTTGCGGTGGTCGGCGACTTCGAGGGCGCCGTGTTTTGCTGGCGCACCCAGGCAGCGCGTTGGCCGGATCCTGCCTCCGGTATACTTCTGGCCAGTGGTGCCGGGGCGCTCGGCGTACGTCTTGGGCTGCCGATACACGATGGCGGAGAGGTGCGTGAGCGGCCGGAACTGGGCTTGGGCGACGATGCCGACGCCGATTTCATGCAAAGCACCATAGGACTGGTATGGCGCACCCTGGTACTGTGCCTGTTGCTTCTGGCACTTTTCTGGGTGGCTAGCTGGGTGGGCCGGTAATTTCATCAGGATTCATCAGGAGAATCAAATGGCAGATAAACGCGAGGTGGTGGTGGTCAGTGGCGTTCGCGCGCCAATCGGCAGTTTTGGCGGCATGCTCAAGGACTTTTCCTCGTCGGCGCTCGGTGCCCGCGTGGTCAAGGAGGCGATCGCCCGGGCCAAGATCGATCCCGCCCGGATCGGGCAATTGGTGTGCGGCAACGTGACCCACGGCGAGGCGCGCGACATGTACGTTTCGCGTGTGGTTGCCCTCGACGCCGGCATGGTCAAGGAGTCCTGCGCGCTGACCTTAAATCGCCTCTGTGGCTCGGGCCTGCAGGCCATCGTCAGCGCCGCCAACGCGATTCAGCTGGGCGATACCGATGTCGCCGTGGGCTGCGGCGTCGAGACCATGAGCCGTGCCGGCTACCTGATGCCGGCGGCGCGCTGGGGCGCCCGGATGGGCGATACCAAGATGATCGACATGATGGTCGGCGCGCTGACCGATCCGTTCTCCCCGAATCACATGGGCATCACCGCCGAGAACATCGCCGAACAGTTCCACATCAGCCGCGAGGATCAGGATGCATTCTCGCTCACGAGCCAGAAACGCGCCGTCGCGGCGATCGCCGCCGGCCACTTCAAGTCGCAGATCGTGCCGATCGAGATTCAGGGCCGCAAGGGCACGGTACTATTCGACACCGACGAATATCCGAAGGCCGATGCGTCGCTGGAGAATCTCGCCAAGCTCAAGCCGGCCTTCAAGAAGGACGGCAGCGTTACCGCCGGCAATGCCTCTGGCATCAATGACGGCGCCGCCGCCGTGGTGCTGATGGAGGGTGCCGCCGCCGCCGGTGCCGGGTTGCAGCCGCTGGCGCGCCTAGTGTCCTACGCCGTCGCCGGCGTCGATCCCTCGATCATGGGTACGGGCCCGATCCCCGCCGTCAAGCTGGCTTTGCAGCGCGCCGGATTGTCGGTCCAGGATCTCGATGTGATCGAGTCGAACGAAGCTTTCGCCGTCCAGGCGCTGTGCGTCAGCAGAGGGTTAGATTTCGACCCGGCCAAGGTGAATCCCAACGGCGGCGCGGTGGCGCTCGGCCACCCGCTCGGCGCCACCGGCGCCATCCTCACCGTCAAGTGTCTGTACGAGTTGACTCGGATCGGCAAGCGCTACGGTCTGGTCACCATGTGCATCGGCGGCGGCCAAGGCATCGCGGCGATATTCGAACGCTTGTAGCCCATCTTCGGCTGGAAACGGGAGGGCCGCGATCAGTGCTCCGCCATTAGCCGCAGGAACTGTTCATAGCGGCGGTGGCCGATCACGCCTTGCTCGACCGCAAGCTTGACGGCGCAACCGGGCTCGGATTGATGCCGGCAGTCGCGAAAGCGGCAGGCCTTCAGATGAGGCCGGAATTCGATGAAGCCCTGTTCGATGGCGCCGCGGGACAAATGAGCGAGGCCGAACTCCTGCAGGCCGGGACTGTCGATCAGCATACCTCCGTGGCCGAGATGGTAAAGGCGGGCGTGGGTGGTGGTGTGCTTGCCGGAGTCCAGGGCCGTCGAGATTTCCCGCGTTACGGCGGCAGCACCTGGCACCAAGGCGTTGATCAGGGTCGATTTGCCCATGCCCGACTGGCCCACCAGCACCGAGACTTCCCCGGCGAGGAAGGGTAGGAGCGGCGTGGCGTCGGCTCGCGCCGAGATGGCGATCACCGGGTAACCCAGCGCTTGCAGCGGAGCCAGACGCGCCTGCGCCTGCTCCAGGTCTTCAGCGAGGTCCGCCTTGTTGAGGACAATGATGCTGGCGAGTCCCTGGCTCTCGGCGGCGACCAGCGCGCGCGTGAGCAGATCGTCCGAAAACGAGGGCTCGGTGGCGACCACCAGAACGATTTGCGTGGCGTTGGCGGCGATCAGCTTCTCGCGGTAGGCGTCGGAGCGATAGAGCAGTGAAGTGCGCGGCAGATGGCGCAGGATCAGCATCTGGTCGGCGGCGATGCGCTCCAGCGCGACGCGGTCGCCGCAAGCGTAGGGACTCTTCTTGCCGCGGGGAAAGCCGGTGAGGCGGGCGCCGTCGCCGAGTTCGACCTCATAGTGCCGGCCGAAGACGGCCACGACTGTTCCTTCGAGACGGTCGCTCAAAGCGCGAACAATGCGTCCATCTTGGCCGCGCAGATGAAGTCGTTGTTGGAGAGTCCGCCGACGGCGTGGGTGGTGTAGCTGACCCGGCAGTGGTTGTAGCTCACTGCGAGATCGGGATGGTGGTCCTCGCGGTGCGAAATCCAGGCTGTGGCATTGACGAAAGCCAGGGTCTCGTAATAGCTGCTGAAGCGGTAGCTCTTGACGATCGCGTTGCCCTCGCGCGCCCAGCCGCTGAGCCTGGTCAGCAGACGAGCCGCTTCCGCATCGGTGAGCGGTGGCGCTCCCGCTACGCAGGGCGCGCACTTGGTTTTCGATAGTTCCTGGGACACGAGTCGACTCCTCAGGCGTTATGCAGGTGCGCGATGCGCAGCGCTGCCGGTGGGTGAGAATCGTAGAACAGCGAATGCAGCGGGTCGGGGGTCAGCGTCGCAGCATTGTCGCGATACAGCTTGGCCAAGGCGGAGACGAGCTCGGAGGCCCGCGTCTGCGCTGCGGCATAGGCATCGGCCTGATATTCGTGCCGCCGCGAGACGTGCGCCATCAGCGGTGTTAGAGGGAAGCTGAACACCGGCAGCACCAGCGCGAACAGAATCAGCGCCAGCGCCGTGCTCTGGCTGACCACCCCGAGCCCGGCGTAGAACCAGGACTGCCCCATCAACAGCCCGAGTAGCCAGAGAAAATCCAGGCTGAGCGCGGCGAGCAGGGCGATCCGTTGCCAGACATGGCGGTGTCGGTAATGGCCGAGTTCGTGGGCGAGCACCGCCTCGACCTCCGTCGGCGTCAAGCGCGAGAGCAGTGTGTCGAAGAAGACGATGCGCTTGGCGGCGCCGAAGCCGGTGAAGTAGGCATTGCCGTGCGCCGAGCGCTTTGAGCCGTCCATGACGAACAGGCCACTCGTGCGGAAGCCGCAGCGGGAGAGCAGGGCCTCGATGCGGGACTTCAGTTCGACATCGTCGAGCGGCACGAATTTGTTGAACAATGGTGCGATCAGCGTCGGATAGAGCAGCAGCGCCAGCAAGTTGAAAGTCAGCCAGAACAGCCAGACGTACAGCCACCAGTAGCGGCCCATCGCCGCCATCAGCCAGAGCACGGCGAGCAGTACGGGCGCTCCGATCAGCACCGCGAGCACACCTTGCTTGGCCAGATCGGCGAGGAACAGCGGCCAGCTCATCTGGTTGAAGCCGTAGCGCGCCTCGAGTACGAAGGTGCGGTAGAGCGCGAACGGTAGGTCGATGACAAAGCCGAGCAAAGCCACGCTGGCGAACAGCGCCAGTCCTTGAGCGTAGCTGTCTGGGGCGAAGTGCCGCTGCCAGAAATCGTTGGCTGCCTGCAGCAGGCCGCCATAAGTGAAAGTCAGCAACAGCAGCGTGCTGGCGGTGAACTCGGCAAGTCCGAGTCGGGTTTTGGCACAGGTGTAATCGGCCGCCTTCTGATGCAAGGCGAGCGGAAGGCGCTCGGCAAATTCCGTCGGTACGACGCCGCGGTGCGCTGCGACGTGGTGTAACTGGCGCATGGCGAGCCAGACGCGCAGCAAAGCGGTGGCCGCCAGGGTGGCGAGAAAGACTAGGGCGAAAAGCTTTGATGAAGTGAGGGACATGGTGCCGTCAGTGAATGGAACTGTGACAGAATACGCGTTTTTCAACGTGAAAATTATGGCACAAGATCAGAATGCCTTAGTCTGGCTGGACATGGAAATGACCGGCCTCGATCCGGATGCCGACCGCATCATCGAGATCGCCTTCGTTATCACCGATTCCCGTCTCAACACCGTCGTCGAAGGCCCAGCCTGGGTGGTGCATCAGACCGATGCTGTGCTCGATGGCATGGACGACTGGAACAAGAGCACCCACGGCCGCTCCGGGCTGATAGCGAAGGTCAAGGCGTCAACGTTGGCTGAGAGCGAAGTCGAGGAACAGTGTCTGGCTTTCCTCAAGCTCTACGTACCCGAGCGCGCCTCGCCGATGTGCGGCAACTCGATCTGCCAGGATCGCCGCTTCATGGCGCGCTACATGCCCAAACTGGAGGCATACTTTCACTATCGCAATCTCGACGTTAGCACCTTGAAGGAACTATGCAAACGTTGGAGGCCAGAGTTGGCCAAGGGAGTCGTGAAGAACGGCAAGCACGAGGCACTGGCCGACATCAACGAATCGATCGAAGAAATGAAATACTACCGCGACAACTTTCTTCGCCTATAAGATAATTGCATCAATTGCGTTGATACAGTCGCAGCCGCTCGCTGCGATCACCCGGGCGGTGACCCTCCCACAGTTTGTGCCAACCCGTCGGTGCCGGCCGGCTCTTCTGGCTTCCTTGTATCAGCAGCAGTCGACAAATGGCACCGGCAGGGGTGTTCGCGTTGATCGTGACAATTCCGGCAAAGTATTGCAGTGAAGCGCGCTGGGGGTCGCCGAGATAGCGTCTGGCGATGCACTGCCCGGATGTGGGCAGTGCTCGCTTGAGCGAGGCGGCGACGCCACGATAGCTCTTGCCGTAATCGATCCAGGGTAGCCACAACGCGACCACCAGCACCCAGACCAGAGTCACGCCGGCGGCCCAGTGGTTGATGGCGCGCCAGGGCGAGCGTGGACTGGCAAAAATTAGCCAGAGCCAGAGCAGGGTCAGGAACACAGCGGCGGTGAATACGGCAGGGTTGCTGTGGGCGATGAATCCAGGCGCGAGCTTGGCGAAATTATGGGCGATTTTTGGCGGGACGCCGAAGATCATCGCGATGCCGCCGAGCCAGATCAGTGCTCCCACTATGGAGAAGGTCATCATGCCGAACCAGTCGAAGGCGTTGCTCGCACCCCGCCGCATGCGGCCGGCACCGGCCGCTGCCAGGAGCGTCAGCGGTACCAGCAAAGGCAAGTCCTCGACCGGCCGCGGCGGGTAAAGGATGAAGAGAGCGAGCAAGGTGGTGATTGTTCCGATGAGCGGAAGGATCAGCGTCGATTCGGAGAGTCGGTGGCGGTTGAGCCAGAGGGCCCATAGCGCCAGGGGCAGGGCCGGCCAGGAAAACCAGACCAGCAGTTCCGCCTGGTCCGACAGCAGGCGTAGCCAATGGCCCTGGAAGTGGGGGTGGGCGGCGACCCACCAAGCAGCAAGTTCTGTCGGGGCGCGTCGGGCGAGGAGCATGGGCCACAAGGCGATGAGCGGCAAGGCGACGGCAACGGCAACGGTCAGGCCGTACCGGCCGGTGGCATTGCGCCACTGGCGGTTTGTCGGCAACAAAAGCAACACCGGCGCTAGGGTGGCCAGCGCGGTCATGCCGGTGGAGAGGAAGCCCAAGCCAAGGGCGAGCCCTGTCTGGAGTCCGCCCGCAATCGGTCGTTGCGGCAGGCGCGCCAGTCCTGCATAGAATGCAGCGCTGGCCGCGAGCAGAGCTATTTGGGGCTGCATGTCGTGAATCGGCACTAGCAAACCGAGGCAACCGATGGCCACCAGTACGGCAGCGCTGCCCGCTTCTGGACCATGCAGGCGGCGGCCTGCCGATGCTAGGAAAGCGAGGAACGCTGCGCCGCACAGGCCCGATGCTAGCCGTGCAGCATCGTGCAGAGGCAGCAACCAGCCGAACAGTCGGGCGCAAGCGGCGGCAAGCCAGTAGTAGAGCGGTGGCGAGCCCAATATCGCTTCGCCGGCAAGATGCGGCACCAGCCAGTCGTGGCCGACGAGAAAGCCATAAGTGATGCCGAAGTGCACGGCATCGTCGCTCTTCCACGGGTCGTGGTTGGTCAGCCCGGGCAGGAGATAGAGCGCGCACAGAACGACCAACGCCAAGTCGGAGAGCGGTAGCCTGACAGGAAATTTCGGTGGCGTGGACATACCGTCGAAATAGGATCAGAAACGAAAAAAGGCAGCCGAAGCTGCCTTTCGCGGACACCGAACCCGATCAGGCTGAGCGCTGAACGTTGCCATATTTCTGGCGGAAGCGTTCGACGCGCCCGGCAGTGTCGACGATCTTCTGTTTGCCGGTGTAGAACGGGTGGCAAGCGGCACAGACTTCGATGTGCAGCGGCCGACCGGTGGTCGAACGCGTCTTGAAGGTGTTGCCGCAGCTGCAGGTGACGTCGATCTCGACGTAGTTGGGATGTATCGTTTCTTTCATGATCATAGTCCTCGGTGTTGCCGCCTCGCGCCCGGAGTCAAACCGGGAAAGCGCGGAATTATCCTTGAATTCTCGGCAGATTGCAATCTTCAGCCGCGGCGCATTGCGTCGAAGAATTCCGCATTGTTCTTGGTTGCCTTGATCTTGTCGAGCAGGAATTCCATCGCTTCCATGTCATCCATGTTGTAGAGCAGTTTGCGCAGCACCCACATCTTCTGCAGTACGTCGGGTTTGAGCAACAATTCCTCGCGCCGCGTGCCCGAACGATTGACGTTGATCGCCGGGTAGACGCGTTTCTCGGCCATGCGTCGGTCGAGGTGGATTTCCATGTTGCCGGTGCCCTTGAATTCCTCGTAGATCACGTCATCCATGCGACTGCCGGTGTCGATCAGGGCCGTGGCGATGATGGTTAGGGAGCCGCCTTCTTCGATGTTGCGGGCAGCGCCGAAGAAGCGCTTGGGCCGTTGCAGGGCATTGGCATCGACACCTCCGGTGAGCACCTTACCCGAGGCCGGAACCACCGTGTTGTAGGCGCGGGCCAGGCGAGTGATGGAATCGAGCAGGATGACTACGTCTTTCTTGTGTTCGACCAGGCGTTTGGCCTTCTCAATCACCATCTCGGCGACCTGGACGTGGCGCGTCGCGGGTTCGTCGAAGGTCGAGGCGACCACCTCGCCCTTGACCGAACGCTGCATCTCGGTGACTTCCTCGGGACGCTCGTCGATCAGGAGCACGATCAACACTACGTCGGGATGATTGACCGAGATGGCGTGCGCGATGTGCTGCATCATCACCGTCTTACCACTTTTCGGACTTGCCACTAGGAGGCCGCGTTGTCCTTTGCCGATCGGGGCGATGATATCGATGACTCGACTGGTGGTGTTTTCTTCGCCGCGCATGTCGCGCTCAAGCAGCATATGCTTGTTCGGATGCAGTGGCGTCAGGTTCTCGAACAGGATCTTGTGTTTCGACGCCTCCGGTGGCTCACCGTTGACCTTATCCACCTTGACCAGTGCGAAGTAGCGCTCGCCATCCTTTGGGGTGCGAATTTCACCTTCGATGGTATCGCCGGTGTGCAGGTTGAAGCGGCGGATCTGGCTGGGGCTAATATAGATGTCGTCGGTGCCGGCCAGATAGGAGGTGTCAGGCGAGCGCAGAAAGCCGAAGCCGTCAGGCAATACTTCCAGGGCGCCGTCGCCGAAGATGCTTTCGCCCTTTTTGGCTCGGTTCTTGAGAAGGGCGAAGATCAGCTCCTGCTTGCGCAGTCGGTTGGCGCCGTCGATTTCGTTGGCGATGGCCATTTCGAGCAATTGGCCGACGTGGAGGACTTTGAGCTCCGATAAATGCATGTGGGGAACCTGCTAGACGTGAAGCGGGGAAATGGAGGGGAAGAACCCAGTGAAAATTTTAGGGTGATCGGTGCGCAGAAAAACTAGGGGAAGCGACACGGGCTGGATCCAGCCCGTGCGGCGCTACTTATTTTGTCTTCTTTATTATTATGGTAGGCACCGCGATGTTCAAGTCGGACTGTAACGGGATCAAAGGTTGCTGTCAATAAAGGCCGTGAGTTGAGATTTCGATAGCGCCCCTACCTTAGTTGCTTCGACGTTGCCGCCCTTGAACAACATCAAGGTCGGGATGCCGCGAATGCCGAATTCGCCGGGGGTCTTCTGGTTGTCGTCGATATTGAGCTTGGCCACCTTCAGCTTGCCGATGTAGTCTTTGGCGATTTCGTCCAGAATGGGCGCTACCATCTTGCAGGGGCCGCACCACTCGGCCCAGTAATCGACTAGCACGGGCAGAGTC
Organism: Pseudomonadota bacterium; assembly: GCA_021811225.1. Lineage (GTDB taxonomy): Bacteria > Pseudomonadota > Gammaproteobacteria > Burkholderiales > Rhodocyclaceae > CAIYYX01. Next base: position 725 of record JAJZPJ010000072.1, on the reverse strand, counting down.
GATTCGAGTACTTCGTTCTTGAAGCTGGCGTCAGTGACGTGATGGATATGTTCGCTCATGGGTTCCGTTCCTCTTGCAGTTAGGGTGTCGCCCCATCCGTGGGGGCGTCGGGAGTGAATCGTGAAGATGCTAGCAATACGGCGAAATCTTGAGCGCGCAGCTCGAGTACAGGCGCTCCGGTTTTGGCGTCGCGAAAATCGCGGTATCCGGTACTGGAATACGACCCATGCTACGCCTATGCTCCGTGCGCATTTTACAATATTCCGCAAGGTTTTGCTCAATGTGGCGCTTCCGTGCGTCGCTCCCGAAACATGTCTGCAGTACGGTCGCGACATGGAGATGCTGGTGCCGGCGGGATTGTCGCGCGTCTCGTGTGCGAAGAGCTGCAAGCTGCCTCCAGTTTCTACCTGGGTTGTGGTGGGCGACGGAGAAAAATCCGACGAAAGTGTTTACAAGCTGCGTCAGCTTCGGTATAGTTCCGCTTCTTCGCTGGTCACGCGGTTTTGAAGCAGTAGTAACAGACCAGCCGTTCTTTAACAACCAGACAACCGATAGGTGTGGGTGCTTGGAGAGGTGGTGGTGAGTTGTGGGCCTGGCTTTCGAGAATCGAAGGGGTTGGGTGCGGAAGAGTTGAGAGACTTGACTGCGACGAGGGGTAAGAATCGTTACGCGACGAACTGCAATCAAGTAATACCAAGTGCTCACATGAAGAAGTAAGGTTTCAG
>JAJZPJ010000071.1 GCA_021811225.1 Pseudomonadota bacterium | reverse complement strand
CGGCCGATTCGACGGTGTACCAGAACACCTGGCCCAGGCCGGAACTGTTGGCGCCCAGCACCGGCTCGCCGTAGCCTTCCGGAATGCGGCCTTTGGCTTCCTGCAGTTTTTCGCTCACCAGGCGGCGCGCGAAGTAGATGTCCACGTCATCCTTGAAGTACACGCTGACATAGGACAGCCCGAACAGCGACACCGAGCGGATTTCCTCCACCCCCGGCAGGCCGGCCATCACGCCCTCCACCGGAAAAGTGAGCAGCTTCTCCACATCTTCAGCGGCAAGCCCGGGCGCTTCTGTATAAATATTCACTTGCACCGGCGTCACGTCGGGGAAGGCATCCACCGGCACTTCGCGCCAGGCTTTCACGCCCAGCATCACCACCAGAGCAAAAGCCACCAGCACCAGGAGTTTGTAGCGCAAGGCCACATCGACAATGTAATTCAGCATGGCCGCCCCCTAGTCCGCGTCGCCGATTTGCGACTTGAGCAGCCTGGCTTTCAGCGCGTAGGCGCCGCTCACCACGACCGCCTCGCCAGGCTCGATGCCGGACTTGATCACAGCCATGCCTTGGCCACGATCGCCGACTTCCACCGCGCGCGGCTCGAAGCCGCCCTGTTCAGCCACGAACACGGTGGGCTGACCCTGCACCAGCAGCACCGCGTCTTCCGGCAGCAGCAGCGCCTTCATGCTCGACCCGGTGTGGATGGCGGCGGTGGCGAACATTTCCGGCTTCAGCCGGCCATCTGGATTCGGCACTTCCACCCGCGCCTTGACGGTGCGGGTTTCCTTGTCCATGACGCTGCTGATGTAGGTGAGCCGACCCTTGTACACCACGCCGGGATAGGCCGATACCGTGACGCTCGCCTGTGCGCCGGCTTTGACTTTGGCCAGGTCTTTCTCGAACAGGTTCGCCTCGATCCACAACGTGGACAGGTCCGCCACCGTGAACAGGGACTGGTCGACCGGCGCCAGTTCGCCCAGCACGGCCTTCTTTTCGATCACGGTGCCCGCGAACGGCGCGGTGAGCGGGAAGGTGGAACCGGCCAACTTTTCGGGGGCCACCCCCATCATCCGCAGCTTGTCAGCGGCAGCGCGCAGGCTTGCATGGGCTTTCTCATGTTCCGCGCGTGCGCGCAGGAATTCCTTCTCGGGAATGATGTTGTCCGCCTGCAGCCGTTCAGCGCGCTCGAAGCCGGCCTGTGCCACCGACGCCTCGCTCGCCGCCTGCAGATAGGCGGAGCGCGCTTCGCCCAGCTCGATGCTGTCGAGCACCGCGAGCGGCTGCCCCCGCTTCACCTTGTCGCCCAGATTGGCTCTGACCTTGACGATGCGGCCTGGCACACGCGGGGCGACGTGAGCGAGTTTATCCTGGTTGGCCTGGATGGTGGCGGTGACCACGATCTGCTCGGCTCTCTCTTGCGGTTCGAGCTTCTGCACCTTGATGCCGGCCCGCTGCGCTTCTTCTTCGCTCAGGCGCAGGCCGTGCTCTTCCCCTTTTTCCGGCTGCTTCTCGGTGTCCGGTTTGCCCGCTTGTTCGGAGGGCGCCACCCCTTCCTTGGGTGCGGGGGACTGGTCGCCGCATCCGGCGAGCACGGAGATCAGGAGGCCCGTCATCAGCATGGAGACGACCAGGCGCTTCTTCGCCATCCCGTTCCGATTGTTCGATATCTTCATTTCATGGATTCCTTCGTTGTGTTTCTTCATTTGGCCGTGTCCCTGGGCTGCCATCCGGCTGCCGCCTCCAGGGCGACGCCGGTCAGCCGCAGGTCGGTGCGGGCATCGAGGAGGTCGCGCTGTCCGTCCAGCACCTGGCGGTTGACCACCAGCAGTTGCAGCAGACCGATCTCGCCTGCCCGGAACGCCGTCACCGACAGGTGCTGGTTTTCCTCCAGGCTGGGCAGGACGGATTCGGTCAGGCGCTTGACCCGGCTCCTGAGGTTTTCCAGGCGTTCCCAAAGGGCCATCACCTGGGCGCGCACGTCCCGTTGTGCGGCCTGCTTTTCGATCTGGGTCTGGGTCAGTTCGGTGGTCGCCCGCCCGATGCCCGTGGCGTTACGGCGGAATAGGGGCAGCGGCAGGGAAATGCTCAGGCCCGTGACTTTTTCCCGCAGATCGGCAGGCCCCTCCCGCGCGCTGGTGAGTCCCAGCGTGACGTCGGGGTAGACCGAGGCGCGCTCCAGATCAAGGCGGCTTTTCGCGGCGGCTTCGCGGTGGTCCAGCGCACGCAGCAGTGAGCGGTCTTGCGCGGCGGCCAAGAGCTCATCCAGTGTGTAATGCATGTCCCGGTCGAGCGCCCCTTCAACCTGCGGCAGCGCATCGGCGGCCAGTTGCAACGTGCTCGCCAGGTCGGCGCGGGCCTGGAGGAGTTGCTCGCGCAGCGCGGCGACCTGATTGCGCGCCCGCTCCGCCTCCACCTGGGCGAGGTTGCCGTCGAGGCGGCTGTCCTCGCCCGCCTTGACCCGCTTGCCGACCGCGCCCGCGGCATCCTCGATCAGCTTGAGGGTCTGTTCCTCCATGCGGATGCGCTGCTGCAGGCCGAGTACGCGCACGAAGCGGCTCTCCACCTCGGCGCGCAGCTGGCGCCGGGTTTCCGCGATGGCCTCCTGCGTCGCCGCGAGCGACTGCTCGGCCGCGCTCTTCCGCGCGCCCTGCTGACCGGCGATCTCGAAGGTCTGGCTCAGGCCCACGCTCCACTCGCGGTTGGTTTGCGCGGGGGCGGCTGGCTGCGGCACTTCCTTCCGCCGGCGCTCGGCCGACAGTTGCGGGTTGTTCCAGAGCAGGCTGCGGGCATCGGCCAGCTCGCCTTGGGCCGCATCCAGGGTGGCCCGTGCCGATCTGAGCTGGGAATTGTTCTCCTCGGCGAGTTGCCAAGCTCGGCCCAGGGTCAAGGTTTCAGCCTCGGCCGGCAGCGCGAGCAGCGTGGCAAGCAAAAACAACATGCCGGCCCCACCGTGTCCGATGGTCAGACGGGGACGCCAGTTGTTGCGCAATACAGTCATAAAAATCACAAAGACTCCTTCCTGGCCGCGCACAACATGGGCGCGGCAGCATTACTTGATGCGTGATGAGGTGTACGGACACGACGGGCGCTACACGCACGTCTGCATCGCCGTCGGGGAAAATTCCCGAGGCCCTGTGGCTAGGCGGGAAACCGAGGAGGGCGGAAGGGGTTTTCGGTGTGGTCGCGGGCCGCCAGTCGCTTGACGTGCGACGAAAACTGCCTGACAGATGTAGGTAAAACAGCGATCAGATCATCGGGCAATTGGCCCAGGAAATGGCTGGAGTTGTGGCAACTGTGGTCGCATACCTTCTTGGCAATCCTGCTGCCTTGGGAGGAGAAGTCGGGCTGATCTACGCTTGCGATGGCGACGGTTGACTCCGGCCCGGATGGTTCGTCTTCCAGAATCTCGCGCCCGAACGTCAGGCCCGCCGCGCTGACCACCATGGTGATCAGCAGCAGGCGGGCGACGATTCGGCGCAGCCAGTCCGGCATCGTTGTCTTCATCGGCAAGCGCGATCCCACAATCAGCACATCATCGACCGGGACCGTAACCGCGGAACCGTTCCTTCTGCTCCTTGGTCAGGACGGAGTCCATGCGGTTCTGCGCATCGAGCGATAGCTGGACCATCTGTCGACGCAGCTCGTAGATTTTCTTGTACTGGTTGTCGATCGTGGCGGGGTCGCGCTTGCCGGAATAATAGATCTCGTTGAGTTTCGCCTGCTCGGCATCCATCTTCTCCGCCAAGTCCCACTGCTTTTTGCGGAAGTCTTCCTGGATCTGCGCGATCTTGACCTGCTGCTGCTCCGTGAGATCGAGCGCGGGGCCGTAACCGTATCCGCCCATCATCCCGGGGCCCATCATGCCACGGCCCATGTAGTGGTCGTCCCAGTCATCCCAGTCGCCCCCCATCATGCCCCGGCCCATCATGCCCGGTCCCATGCCATAGCCACCCATCATCCCCGGCCCCATGCCCCGGCCGCCCATCATGCCGGGACCCATTCCGCACATTGGGCACCATCCGCCCATCATGCCGTAGCCATAGTTGGGACCGGTCTGTCCCTGCTGCGCGGAAGCGCCGGGAGCAACCGTTCCCAAGAGGGCCAGCGCGGCAAGCGCGCCGGCGAGTTTCTGTTTCGTGTTCATTTGCATCTCCTTTACTGGTGGAAACTGCACACCCCGATCCCGCCCGAGACCGGGGACTATCCCCCCTTCAAGTCGTCGCGTTTCTGCATAAACTCCTCGCGACCGATTTCTCCTCGCGCGTATTTTTCTTCCAGGATGGCCAGTGCCCGGTCATCGTCCTGACGGGCGCCGATACCGGTTCGGCCTTTGCCGGCGAACAAATACCTGAACGCCGCGAGCACGAGCAATATCGGCACCAGCCACAACAGGATCATCCATATCCAGCCGAATCCCCATCCCCAGCCCATCTCGTAATCCATCATCATTTTTCCTTTCCGTTCCCGCCTTTCGGCAAGCGGTCACCGCCGTCAGGCACGTCGGCTTGCGACTGCAGATACGCAACAATGGTTTGAAGCTCGGATCGACTCGGCGCGTGGATTCCCATGTTGCTGTTGCGGCTCATCCATTGCATGCGCGCGTTCATTCGGTCGACTGTAGGCAGCCATCCCGCGGCGCTGTGTAAGTCGGGGGTAGGGAGGCCATGGCATTGTGTACAGAACTGGCCTACCAGTCGCGCTCCTGCCGATTGGGGTTCCGGCAATTGCGCCGGATCGACGCCGCGCGGCATCTCGCCGCCCATCATCATGCCTTCCATCATGCCGCCGCACCGCCCGTCCATCATGCCACCCCATCGTCCGCCGTAATGCCTTGCGCCAATTTCTGGCCGGATGCGCCACCCTTCTGAAAAGTCTGCATCTCGAATGGATTTTCATCAGCCTTGGCCACCTGAGCAGTGGACAGACAAATTGCAACCGCAGTGCCGGCAGCCACGTTTGAAATAGTTTTGCTTTTTCCCATGATTCACCTCCGTTGCCATGGATATCAGAAGAGAACTTGCCTCGTCAGTCAAACAAATCGCGTAGGAAGGACTTGCGCGGCTTACCACGGTACTCGTCGTCGTTGTCGAGGCGCTCATGCCGCTCGGCATAGTCGCTGCGCGACCGGCCGCCAGCCTGACGCTCCGCATGCTCGATGAACTTGTCCAGCTCGCCGCGATCCAGCCACACGCCGCGACATTCCGGGCAGTAGTCAATCTCGATTCCCTGGCGCTCGGTCATCACCAGATTCACTTCTTTGCATACTGGACATTTCATAATTAATCTCCGGTTGTCAGCAAGGCTCTGATCTGTCCCTCCATCAGGCCATCCACGGGGATGACGCGCGCCTTGTCAATAATCAGAACGGGACAATGACGAATCCGGAATCGCTCCACGAGTTCCGGATGTTCTTCGGCGTAGCAACATTCATATGTGAGTCCAATATCCCGCAACTCCTGCTCGATGTTGCCGCAGTGGCAGGTCCGGGTGGTAAGAAGCTTGATGTCCACTGTGACCTCCGCCTTTAATGACCGCAGCACGCGCATTTGCCGTGCATCTCGCCACCCATCATGCGCATGGTCTCGCGCATTTGCTGCATGTGTTCCCGCATAAGCCGCTGCTGTTCCTGGGGATCCTGGGCCTGACGGATCTTTTCCATGCTCGCTTGCATCTGCTGCGTATCCACCTTCATCTTCGCCCTGGTCTCGTCGGCTTGCGCGCCGCGCGCTTCTTCGGACCCACCTACCGCGACGGACACCCGTTCCAGCCGCTGCCTGACTTCGCTCGCCAACGCAGTGATCTCGGGCTTATTCACCAGTTCCAGCACCGCGTTCGGGTCCATGAACTCCACGTGAACCGCGCCGGCTTCGTCCTGGCGCACGACCACATTGCAGGGCAGGAGCAAGCCTATGGACGGTTCGCTTTCCAGGGCGCGGTGCGCCAAGGGTGGATTGCACGCGCCCAGGATCCGGTAGGGCGGCATATCCTGGTTGAGTTTCTTCTTCATTGCGCCCGCGACGTCGATATCGGCGAGTATGCCGAAGCCCTCGTCCTGAAGCGCTTGGGTCACGTGCACAATCGCATCGTCGAACGACATGTCGACTGTTTTTCCGAAGCCATACTTGGTCATTTTTGATTCCTTTCGTTAAACGAAAATAAAGCGCGTCAGGCACGCAACATGCGCAACCCGCTCGCGATCACCACAAACTCGCTGACCTCGTGGGCCAGCACCGCGATGGGTAGCGTGAAATATCCGCCTACCGCCCCCACGATCAGGGCTCCGATAACGATGGCGGAAAGCGCGAGGTTTTGCCGGATGACGCCCCACGTGCGCTGGCTGAATCGAATGAGGTAGGGCAGGCGCGCCAGGTTGTCGCTCATCAGCGCCACATCCGCCGTCTCCAGGGCCACGTCGGTCCCCGCCGCGCCCATGGCGATGCCCACGTGGGCCGCCGCCAAGGCCGGCGCATCGTTCACGCCGTCGCCGATCATCACCACCTTGCCGTAACGCGCATCGAGTTCCGCGACCTTCTCCGTCTTGTTTTCCGGGGAAAGCTCGGCGAACACCTCGTCGATGCCCACCTGCCGCGCGATCGCCTCCGCCGCCAGCGGGTTGTCGCCGGTCAGCATGACCACCCGCTCGATGCCGGCGCGCTTGAGATCGGCGATCGCCCGGGCTGCCTCGGGCCGGAGCGGATCGGCGACGGCGATCAAGCCGTCGAGGGACCGGGCGGTGCCGACCAGCACCACGGTCTTGCCTTCGCGCTGCAATGCCTCGATCCGCGGCGTCACGGCGGCCACGGCAACCCCCAGCCCCTCGAACAGCCGCGGGTTGCCCACGAAGCACTCGACGCCTTCGACCCATCCCTTGGCGCCCGCGCCGGTGAGGGACTGGAAATCCTGCGCCGGGTTAAGCGAAATGCCCTCGCTCTTGGCCCGCTCCAGCACGGCCTGCGCCAGGGGATGCTGCGAGCGCGCTTCGATGGCCGCGGCCGCCGCCAGCACTTCGCGCGCGCTCTTCCCGTCCAGCGGAACCACATCCGTGACCTGCGGCCGGCCCAGGGTGAGCGTGCCGGTCTTGTCCAGGGCCACCACGCGCACCTTGGCGAGGTTCTCCAGGTGTACGCCGCCCTTGATCAACAGGCCGTTGCGACCGGCGGTGCCGATGGCGGCGACCAGCGTGATGGGGATGGAGATCACCAGGGCGCAGGGGGCGGCGGCGACGACGAACACGGTGGCGCGGGCGATCCAGTCCTCCCACGGCAGGCCGAACAGCGGCGGCAGCAGGCCGATGAGGATGCCCGCGCCCAGGACGGCGGGGCTGTAGCGTTTGCCGAAGCGCTCGATGAAGCGCTGGCTGCGCCCCTTGCTCGCCTGCGCTTCTTCCACCAGATGGATGATGCGGGACAGGGTGTTGTCGGCGAAGGTCTTGGCGGCGCGCACCGTGAGCGCGCCCTCGCCGTTGATGGTGGCGGCAAACACCTTGCTGCCCGGCAATTTCTCCACCGGCACGGATTCGCCGGTCACCGGGGCCTGGTTCACGCTGGAATGGCCGTCGAGCACCTCGCCGTCGGTCGCCACCGATTCGCCGGGCAGCACGATGAAGATGTCGCCCACCCGAAGCTGTTCCACCGGGATCCTGGTTTCCCGATCATCACGTAGTACCAGCGCGGTCTTCGGGGCGAGGTCCATGAGGGCGCGAATCGCGTGGCGGGCGCGCTCCGCCGTATAGCCTTCCGCCGCCTCGGAAATGGAATATAGAAAGACCAGCGTCGCCGCTTCCGCCCATTGCCCCATGACCCCGGCGACGATGGCAGCAGTGGACATGAGGAGCTCGATGCCGATCTCGCGTTCTCTGACCAGTTCTACCAGCGCTTCGCGGCCGAAGTAATAGCCGCCGACGACCACGGCCAGGAGATAGAGGACGGTCTGCAACTCGGCGCGCAGGCCCATATAGCCGCCGGCGAAGCCGGCGAGAAGCAGCAGGCCGGAGCATACGGAGGTGACGACCTTGGCGTTGCGCCAGGGTCGCGGCATGACCATCGGGGACTCAGCGGCGCAGGTGCAGCTCATCACTCGCCCTCCGCTACAGCAAGCGACGGCGTCCGGATGCCAACCCGGCAGCGCCCGCCTTCGCGCAGACACATGCGCTCGCGGAAATTGCGTAAGTCGTGAGCGAAGAGCCCGTCTGCGTCGGGGAGCGCCCGCAGCATTTCGTAAGCCAATTCCAGGTAAGCCACGCCGCGCACGAGGCGGTGATAGACCCAGCGCCCGTCTTTCTCCGCAGACAACAAACCCGCCTGACGCAGGATTTTCACGTGGCGCGACAGCTTGTATTGCGGCTCCAGGAGGCTATCCACCAGTTCGCAAAGGCACGCCTCCTCGCCAGTCTCGGCCAGGAGGCGGACGATGCGGATCCGGGTCGGGTCGGCGAGGGCCTGGAAGATTTCCTGTGGTTGTAAATTGATCGTATGCATGGTTGCATGATAGTGCAACTGTTGAGATAATGCAAGTCGTCGTGAGGCTAAGATCGAGCCAGGACACGCTTGTTTTCGGCAAGTTGCGGGCGGGAAAATAGACACGCGATGCCCGCCAGAAAACTGGTCGATAAGGGAGGAAGACGATTTAGATGAACGACGCCGAAAACTTAGCCAAGCTGCTCGGACACCTCAAGCCCGAGTTGTTTCGTGCCTTCATTAAGGAGGAATTCGGGCTTGCCATGCCGGAACCCGAAAAGAAGCAGACGAAGACCGAGCAGCGCGAGGCGATGGCAGCGGTGCTGGCCGCCCTCCCCGTATCGGAACGGCAGAAGATCGAAGAGGTGGCCGAGAAAATCATCCTGCTGACCGATGGGGCCGGCCAGGACGTCGTCGACGGCTTCCGCGCTGACATCTTCGACGATGCGGATCGGGCCGCCTTCGACGCATTGCGCGACCAGTACGAGCGTGCCCTGTGGCTGTACAGCAATGCCGAAGCGATTTTCAAGGAGGCATTGGATGCCCGTCAGGCCGACGTGTTCCGGCAAAGCGTCTCGTGCTATTCGGGCTTCGTCGCCCCGAAGTCCCTGACCATGGCGGCCGACGAAAAGGCAAAGGAATCTTTCCACGAAAACGTGGCCCGGCAGCTGGGCTGCGCCAAGGACGATGTCGCCATCCAGATCTTCAAACGCCTGCGTCCGAATACCCAGACCGGTGACGATGTCGACCTCTACCAGATCAGCGTTCACCACAACCGACCGCCGGAGATCATCGACTGCGTGCAAGCCAGCGAATTGGTGGCACAGGAGGTAGTCCGTGCCGTGTCTTCGCACATCACCTACGAACCGGCCAACGGCCATCTCGAGGTGCTGTCGAAAGAGACCGATGGACGGGAGGCGCTCGCCCGCATCGTCGCCGATTGCCTTTTGCAGTCCCCATTCTCGGGGGAGAAGATCCCGCTCAAGCAGTACGACTACCAGAGCCTTGCGGCTCCTCGTGACTTCGACCTGTCAGGCGAAAACGTGGCCTCGGTCCGGGTGGCTGAACTTGGGTATTCGGACTCCGATAACCGTTCGCTCCTGGTCAAGGTCGGCGCCAAAGACCCGGACGGGATTCATGCGGCCGCCAAGTCGCTGGTCGGCCCGTCATTCGATTTCCGTCATCACCATCTGAACTACGCCAGGCTCTCGATCCGCCTGAAGAAGGTCGGCAGGGAGCGGGCACGGACCATTTCCGTCATTCTGCGCGAGGACAACAAGTGCAACATCAAGACCAAGCGGGAGAAGGATCGCGCGCTGTGTGACCGGTTGCTCGCCAAGTGGAAGTTGATCAAGGAGATCGGTGGTGTCGTCGCACCCCCTGTCGACGCAGTCGCTGCTTGATCTGACCGACCTGTTCGAGCACTCCCGCCAGCCGCTCGCGGACATCGAGGGGCAGCGCGTCTGCGGCGTTCCAGGCTGGGATGTCGCACGCATGACGTCCCTGGCGCCCAATGCGATGGAGGGATGGGTCGATTGCGTCGGCTACGCCGGTTCCTTTCCCGCGCCCTGCGGCGATGAGCGCGTTTCCGTCAATCTCGAAGACGACGACGATCCCTCCCGGTATCGGTATCGATGCCCGGAAACCTTCCGGCTGAAGTATGTCGCGGCCGCGGAGGCAGGGGTCTATGCCGTTCGACCTGCTGCGTTTCTTGGCACCGTCGCCGAACTGCTCGCGATCCCACAAGCCCTGCGAAAAGGGATCGATGCGCCCACGATCAACGGCATCCTGTGGAATCTGGGCAAGGCACGGATCGGCCCGGCGCATACGGACGTTTGGTTCGTGCGTGGCCTCGATCAGTCGGTGGAGGACGTCTTCCGGCATTTCCATGCACCGACACTGCCGGATCAGGGGCTGATCCTGACATCGGGCCGCCCCTTGCCCGAATTCATCCGCCCACCCAAGAACTACCGCTTCGCCGCTTTGCGCGACGTGCTCGTCGATTACGTGACGACCCCCACCCTGGACATGGACTTACTTCACCGTATCCTGGCGGCGCCCGCCGACGGGACGCTTCGCCCGGTCCTGCCGGTGCATTTCGACGCGTACACCAACACGCTCACCATTCGCAGCAAGAGCAACAAGCCCTGGGTGATCAAGGGCGAGCGTCAAGCAGCAGCGGTTCGGTATATGTACGAGCAGGCCCTGAACAACCGTTGGTTGCTTTCGGCCGGGGAGATACTGGCCGCCGCTTACCCCGACAAGCCGACCGCGCGCAGCCAGCGCATGCAGAACCTCTTCAGCGGCAACACCGAGTTGGACGACTACATCTTCAATCCCGAGAAGGGCAAGTACGGCTTCCGTCTCGACTGACGCCAACCGGCTGCTATCAATGATCCGCACAACCGCCTCCGGGCGGTTTTTTGATTCTGGAGCCTGGCATTACCCCGTATCAGCTGTGCCCGTACATCGGCCCGTACATGGCGGTGGCGGACGCCCGCACATCATGAATCCGACACTGGCCTCACGTTTTCGCAACCACCCGAAAGGAGAAGAACGTGAGTGTCAAACACCTCAACCAACGCCAACTGGCCGACCGTTGGGGCGTCAGCGAAGCCACCCTGGAACGCTGGCGCTCTGAAGGAATCGGGCCGGTTTTTCTCAAGATCCAGGGGCGTGTGCTTTACCGCGTCGAGGACGTCGAGTCCTACGAAGCGGACTGCCTGCGCAAGAGCACCTCCGAGCGCGCCAGCGCGGGAGGTGTCGCATGAGCCGCCTCACTCCCGACCAGGTGCTCGCCACCCCTGCCGGCGAACTCGCCGCGCTGCAGAGCGATGCGTTGTTCCAGCTGAAGAGCGATGCCACCGACCTGCTCTCCGCCGCCAAGGCGATCGTCGAGCACATCGACCGCGCTCTGGAACTTAAATACGCCGACCGCGCGCAGGCCCTGCGTCTGGTCGCCGGCAAGGACACCGGCGTCGTGCATTTCGACGACGGCCGCGTACGCGTCACCGCCGACCTCCCCAAGCGGGTCGAGTGGGATCAGAAGCGGCTCGCCGAGATCGTGCGCCGCATCGCCGAGGGCGGCGAGGACCCGGCCGAGTACGTCGAGACCGCCTACCGCGTCTCCGAGACCAAGTTCAACGCCTGGCCCGAGTCGCTGAAGAGCGCCTTCGCCCCGGCGCGCACGCTCAAGACCGGCAAACCCGGTTTCCGTCTCGCACTGCTTGAGGAGTGACCGTCATGTTCAAGAACCGCACTTTGCTCGACAAGCTGAAAAAGCAGCACCCCTATCTGCTGGAGTCCCTGCCGGAACGGATCGAGACGAATGGCGCCGACGTGGCCATCGAAGACGCCACCTTGGACCAGATCGCCTTCGCCGTCATCGCCCTGGAAAGTGAAGTCCGGCCCATCAGCCGCCGCATGAACGCCCTGCGCGAGATCTACGACGTCGCCCGGAAACACGGCGCACTCGGCGCGCACCGGATCGGAGAAACCTTCGCCGACAAGGAGGGCCGCTCATGAGCATCCCCATCATCTCCGCCGACCAGCGCTTGGCGGAAAAGCGCGGCGTGAAAGGCGTGCTGGTCGGCAAGAGCGGCATCGGCAAGACCTCGCAGCTCTGGACCCTGGCGCCCGAGGCGACCCTGTTCTTCGACCTCGAGGCCGGCGACCTCGCCGTCGAGGGCTGGGCCGGCGACACGATCCGGCCGCGCACCTGGCAGGAGTGCCGCGACTTCGCGGTGTTCATCGGCGGCCCGAATCCGGCGCT
>JAJZPJ010000070.1 GCA_021811225.1 Pseudomonadota bacterium | reverse complement strand
TTGCCGGCCTTCTCGATCTGCTGTCCGGCCTGGTCCAGCGCCTTGTCGACTTGCTTGCCGGCGCGTTCCGCCGGACCTTCCTGCTTTTGGCAGCCAACGATCGTTGCCAGCAGTGCGCTGACGAGCAGCGCCGAGCAGAGTTTCTTTCCGGGTTTCATCTCATGGTCCTCCAGTTGATCGAACGTAGCATACCTGAATCAGCTTGAGCCAAAAGCCTCAGCCGGTCTGTTCTCCAGGGCGCATAAGGCTTGAGCCAGGGCCGCGCCAGGAATCCTCTCTCCGCTCACGCGCCATGCTGCTCACAGGCTCAGCAGCATGGCCAAAACCGCTGCCGCCATCATCACCGTCGCCAACCATCCCAGCCGCTTCAGCCTTGTGCTGATGACGAACTGTCCCATGATTTCCGGGCGGACCGCCATCAACATCATCACCACCATGATCGGGACGGAAATCACGCCGTTGATCACCGCGCTCCAGTACAAGGCCTTGATCGGATCGATGGCGGTAAACCCCAAGGCGATGCCGATCAGGGTCGAAACGACGATGATGCCGTAGAAACGCTTGGCGTGCATGGGCAGGCGTTCCAGACTGTTTTTCCATTTGAAGGCGCCGGCCATGGCGTAGGCGGAAGATCCGGCCAGGACGGGAATCGCCAGCAAGCCGGTGCCGATGATGCCGGCGCTAAACATCATGAAGGCAAATTCCCCGGCAATCGGACGCAGCGCCGTGGCCGCTTGCGCCGAGGTTTGAATATCGATCACGCCATGCCGGTTGAGCGTCACCGCCGTCGTCAAGATGATGAAGAAGGCCACCAGGTTCGAGAAGCCCATGCCGATACAGGTGTCGATCTTGATGCGTCTCAGGTTGGCGCCCGCCTGGCGAGGTGCGCTGATCAAGGCTTGGGATCGCGGGTCCGCCAATTGCTCCTCGACTTCCTGAGACGCCTGCCAGAAGAACAGGTAGGGGCTGATCGTCGTTCCGAATACCGCCACGACGGTGGTGAGATACGCCGGCTTCCAGGACAAATGCGGCACCAGCGCTCTCATCAGCACCTGCGCCCAGGGAACGCGCACGACGAGCGCCGTGGCCACGTAAGCCAGCAAGGAGAGCGTGAGCCACTTGAGCATGCGCACGTAGCGCCGGTAAGGCACGAACACCTGGAGCAGCAGGGACACGACGCCGAAGGCCACCGCGTAGATTTGCGCGGGGCCGCCGACGATCAGCTTCAATGCTTCGCCCATGGCCGAGATATCGGCCGCAATATTGACGGTATTGGCGACCAGCAACAGGCCGACCACGCCATACAGGAGCCAGGCCGGGTAGTGTCGGCGAATGTTGGTGGCCAGACCATGGCCGCTCACCCGCCCGATTCTGGCGCTGACCATCTGGATGCCCACCATCAGGGGATAGGTGAACAAAACCGTCCACAGCATGTTGAAGCCGAACTGCGCACCCGCTTGGGAGTAGGTGGCGATTCCGCTCGGATCGTCGTCGGCCGCGCCGGTGATCAGTCCCGGGCCGAGCTTTTTGAGCCACGAGCCTTCGCGGTCTTGGGGGGCATCCTGCACTTTCGGCACCGTTTCTTCCAGAAGATGGCCTAGCTGAGCGGATGCTGCCTCGGCGTTGACTGACGGGCATATTGCTTGCGGAAATGGCGCATAGTCTATGCGTTAGCGCACAGAGCGGCCGAGGTCAAAGGACTATCTTGGTCGGGCTTCAGCTTCCGGCAGCGGACAAGCCAGCGATTTACCCTCCATGAACCGTTCTCTGCGCTGCTGCAAGCGCAGTGCGACAAGCTCAGATCGCCACTCCATGCCCGGCATATTTCTCCGCCTGAAAAATAAACTGTTGACCGGTCAATTGCGCGGCAGGCGGGCCGATACCGAGCTGCCGCTGCGCGCAGAATTGTTCAGCGCCTTGCAGATGGAGCAACACGGCCGCATCCTGGCCAATGCCCACAAGCTCGGCACGGGCAGCGGTCGCGACCAGTTGCTGTCGCGCCTGGCCGACAACGAGCGGGTCATCCTCGATGCCTGCAACCAGTTGACCGCGGCAATCAAGGCGGGCCGGCAGGTGACGCCCGCCGCCGAATGGCTGCTCGACAATTTCTACCTGATCGAAGATCAGATCCGAACCGCCAAGCGGCACCTGCCGAAAAACTACAGCAGGCAATTGCCGAGCCTGCTCCGCGGTCCCTCCGCCGGCAGGCCGCGCGTCTATGACATCGCTCTGGAAACCATTTCCCACGGCGACGGCCGCGTCGATCCGGAGAGCCTGAGCCGCTTCGTCGTCGCCTATCAGCAGGTGACGACGCTGAAGCTCGGCGAGCTTTGGGCGATCCCGATCATGCTGCGTCTGGCGCTGATCGAGAACCTGCGGCGCGTCGCCGCCCGCTTGGCGACGACCCGCTTCAACCGCAGCCTGGCCGATACCTGGGCCGACAAAATGGCGCAGACCGCCGAGCAGGAACCCAGCAATCTGATCCTGCTGGTGGCCGACATGGCCCGTTCCGATCCGCCGCTGGACAGCTCCTTCGTCGCCGAGCTGGTGCGCCGTCTGCAAGGCTCGAGTCCGGCGCTGACGCTGCCGCTGACCTGGCTGTCGCAGCGGCTGGCGGCGACCGGCCAGACCATCGAGAACCTGGTTCAGACGGAAAATCAGCAGCAGGCCGCCGACCAGGTATCGATCAGCAACAGCATCGGCAGCCTGCGCTTTCTCAGCGCCATGGACTGGCGCGAATTCGTCGAATCCATGAGCGCGGTCCACCGCGTTTTGCGCAATGATCCGGCCGGCGTGTTCTCCCGCATGGACTTTCCGACCCGGGACCGCTATCGCCACGTGGTGGAAAATATCGCCAGGCACAGCCCTCTGTCGGAAGTCGGGGTCGCCGATGCCGCGATCAACTTAGCCCGCGCAAAGGCGGCACAGGCCGGTGCCGAAGACCGTGGCGCGCACGTGGGCTATTACCTGATCGACGAGGGCCTGAAGGAATTGGAAGGGGTCGCGGCGTTCCGCTTCACGCCAGCGGCCGCGCTGCGGCGCATAGGCAGAGGCTCGCCCCTGGCGCTCTACCTCGGCGGCATAGCGCTGCTCACCCTGGCCGCCACCGCCGCCGTCGTCGCCAAGGCCCATGCCGACGGCGTCGGCGGCTGGCAGCTCGCGCCCTTCGCACTGCTCGCCCTGGTCGCCACCAGCCAGCTCGCGCTGCCCATGGTCAACTGGCTGGTCGCCTTGATCGCGACGCCCCGCCCGCTCCCCCGGATGGATTTTTCCGACGGCATTCCAGTCGAATCCAGAACCCTCGTCGCCGTGCCGACGATGCTGTTTTCCCGGCAGGCCATCGACAGCCTGACCGAGGCCCTGGAGGTCTGCTTCCTCGCCAATCGCGACGACAACCTGAGCTTTTGCCTGCTGACCGATTTCGGCGATGCAAAAACGGAAACCCTGCCCACCGATGGGGCGCTGTTGCAGCGCGCGAAGGAGAACATCGAGCAACTGAACGCCAAGTACGGTCACAGCAACGGCGACAACTTCCTGCTCCTGCACCGTCCGCGCCGCTGGAACGCACAGGAAGGCGCCTGGATGGGCTACGAGCGCAAGCGCGGCAAGCTGGCCGATCTCAACGCCCACCTGCGCGCTCACCTGCGCGGCGGCGGCGCCGGCGCCTTCTCGCTGGTCGTCGGCGACAGCGACGGCACAAGCGAGGTCCGCTATGTGATCACCCTCGACACCGATACGATATTGCCGCGCGACGCCGCGCGGCAGTTCGTGGCCACGATGGCGCATCCGCTGAACCGGGCGCAGTTCGACGAGAAGCGCGGGCGGGTCTGTGCCGGCTACGGCATCCTGCAGCCGCGCGTGGCGGTCAGCATGCCCGGCGCCGAGGCATCGCGCTACGAGCTGCTGTGCGGCGGCGAAGCCGGCATCGATCCCTACACGCGCAGCGTCTCCGACGTCTATCAGGATCTGTTCGGCGAGGGCTCGTTCATCGGCAAGGGCATCTACGATGTCGATGCCTTCGAGCAGGCCTTGAACGGCCGCCTGCCGGAAAACCGCATCCTCAGCCACGATCTGCTCGAAGGCTGCTATGCCCGTGCCGGCCTGTTGAGCGACGTGCAGCTCTATGAGGCCTGCCCGCCCCGCTACGGCGACGACGTCAGCCGCCGCCACCGCTGGATACGCGGCGACTGGCAGGTCGCATCGTGGCTGCTGCCGAGCACGCCCGGCGCGCGGGACGCCGCGACCGGCGAAATCTCGCGCGAGCGCAATCCGCTCTCGGCCCTGTCGCGCTGGAAACTGTTCGACAATCTGCGCCGCAGTCTGGTGTCGCCGGCGCTGACCGCGCTCTTGCTGACCGGCTGGCTGGCCTTGCCCTCGGCCTGGTTCTGGACCGGTGCGGCGCTCTTCATCCTGTTGCTGCCGCCGCTGTCCGCCTTCGTCCTGAACCTCGCGCGCAAGCCGGACGACGTGCTGCTGCGCCAGCATCTATCGGCAACGCTGCGCTCGGCCGGCCGGCACTTCAGCCATGCCGCGCTGACGCTCTGCTTCCTGCCTTATGAGGCCGGGTTCACCCTCGACGCGATTCTGCGGACCCACTGGCGGGTGCTGGTCTCGCGGCGGCGACTGCTGGAGTGGCGGCCATCGGGCCAGACGCAGGGCCGGTCGAAGGACGGCCTGGCCGCCTGCTACCGCTCGATGTGGATCGCCCCGGCGCTGGCATCGGCGACCGCCGCCGCGCTGATCGCCGACCATCCCTCGGCACTGGCGGCCGCCGCACCGATCCTGCTGCTCTGGTTGGCCTCCCCCGCCATCGCTCACTGGATCAGCCGGCCGATCGCCCGGCGCGCCACGCATTTGTCCCGCGAACAGATCGTTTTCCTGACGGCGCTGGCGCGCAGGATCTGGCAGTTTTTCGAGACCAGCGTCGGTCAGGAGGACAACTGGCTGCCGCCCGACAACCTGCAGGAGAATCCGCTCGCGGTCGTCGCCCACCGCACCTCGCCGACCAACATCGGCTTGTCGCTGCTCGCCAATCTCGCCGCCCACGACTTCGGCTACATCCCCGCCGGACAATTGCTCGAACGCTGCCGGCAGACGCTGCGGACCATGGCCGCGCTGGAACGGTATCGAGGCCATTTCTACAACTGGTACGACACCCAGAGCCTGAAGCCCTTGCCGCCGAATTACGTCTCGACGGTCGATAGCGGCAACCTGTCCGGACACCTGCTGACCCTGCGCCCCGGACTGACCGGTCTGCTCGATGCGTCTATCCTCGCCGCCCGGGTATTCCCGGGCATCCGCGATACCTATGAAATCCTGCGCCAGACCGCGGGCGGCACGGCGCTGACGGGACTGATCCAGTTCGAGCAGGACCTCGAATCCGCCTGCCAGTCCGTACCGAAGACGCTGATGCTCGCCCACGATTGTCTGGAGCGCCTCCACCACTGCGCCGCGGGCTTCGTCGCCGGCCTCGAGGCCGCAGCCGAGTCGCCGCTCCATCTTTGGGCCGACGCGCTGGCAGACCAGTGCCGAGCGGCCCTGGATGAGCTCAACTTCCTGGCGCCGTGGGTCCGGGTGCAAGAATCCGGCGAATGGCTGGGCGAATTCCCCCTGCTCGACGCCATTCCGACGCTGCGCCAGTTGGCGCGGCTTCACGCCAAGCTGGCGCCGACGCTCGGACAGCGGCTCGCCGACCAGGCCGATCCGCGGCTTGCCTCGGGCCTGGCGGACCTCGATCGAGCGGTGGCCGAAGGCAGCCGCCGCGCCGCCGAACGGATACTGTCGATAGACCAGTCGGCGCTGCAGTGCGCCGAGTTCGCGCGGGTGGAATACGACTTCCTGTACGCCCCCGCCACGCACCTCCTGGCGATCGGCTACAACGTCACCGAGCGGCGCCTTGACACCAGCTTCTATGACCTCCTGGCCTCCGAGGCGAGGTTGACCACCTTCGTCGCCATCGCCCAGGGGCAGCTGCCGCAGGAGAGCTGGTTCGCCCTCGGGCGCCAGCTCACCATCGCCGGCGGCGAACCGATCCTGTTGTCGTGGAGCGGCTCGATGTTCGAATACCTGATGCCGCTCTTGGTGATGCCGACCTTCGCCAACACCCTGCTCGACCAGAGCTATCGGTCCGCCGTGGAACGGCAGATCGAATACGGCCTGCAGCGCGGTGCGCTCTGGGGGATTTCGGAGTCCGGCTACAACGCCTTCGATGCCGGCCTGAATTATCAGTACCGCGCCTTCGGCGTGCCGGGACTCGGCTTCAAGCGCGGCCTCGGCGACGATCTGGTGATCGCGCCGTATGCCTCGATGATGGCCTTGATGGTGGCGCCGAAAGAAGCCTGCGCCAATCTGCAACGCCTGGCCGCCGAAGGATTCGCGGGCAAGTACGGCCTGTACGAGGCGATCGACTACACGCCCTCGCGCCTGCCGCGCGGCCAGAGCTACGCGCTGATCCGCGAATTCATGGCGCACCATCAGGGCATGGGCCTCCTGTCTCTGGCGTATCTGCTGCTCGACCGGCCGATGCAGAAGCGTTTCGAATCCGATCCCCTGTTCCAGGCGACCATGTCGCTGCTGCACGAGCGCGTACCGAGGGCCGCCGCGACCTATTCGAACACCACGGAACTGTCCGACATCCGCACCGCCGCCAACGATCAGGAAATGCAGCTGCGCGTGCTGCAGCGCCCGGACACGCGCACGCCGGAGGTCCAGCTCCTCTCCAATGGCCGTTATCACGTGATGGTCACCGCCGCCGGCGGCGGCTACAGCCGCTGGAACGACCTGGCGATCGGCCGCTGGCGCGAAGACGGCACGCGCGACAACTGGGGTTCGTTCTGTTATGTGCACGACCTGGAAGACGGCCATTTCTGGTCGGCCGCATTCCAGCCGACGCTGGCCCAGCCCAAGAGCTACGAGGTGGTCTTCTCCGAAGGCCGGGCGGAATTCCGCCGCAGCGACAACCACTTCGACACGCACAGCGAAATCGTGGTGTCGCCGGAAGACGATATCGAACTGCGGCGCACGCGCATCACCAATCGCTCCCGCGTGCGCCGCAGCATCGATATCACCAGCTATGCGGAGGTGGTGCTGGCGCCGGCAGCCGCCGATGCGCTGCACCCGGCATTTTCCAATCTTTTCGTCCAGACCGAGATCGTGCCCGCGCGCCGCGCCATCCTGTGCACCCGCCGGCCGCGCTCGGTGAATGAAAAAATGCCCTGGCTGTTCCATCTGATGGCGGTGCACGGCGCCGACGTCGGCGCGATATCTTACGAGACCGACCGGATGCGCTTCATCGGCCGCGGCAATACCGTCGCTCACCCGCAAGCGCTGCAGGACACCGCGCCGCTGTCGGACAGCGAAGGTTCGGTGCTCGATCCGATCGTCGCGATCCGCTGCCGGATCACGCTCGCTCCGGAACAGACGGCCACCATCGACATGGTCACCGGCATCGGCGAATCGCGCGAACTCTGCCTCGGTCTGATCGAGAAATATCAGGATCGGCATCTGGCCGACCGCGTGCTCGAACTGTCCTGGACCCACAGTCAGGTGGTGCTGCGCCAGCTGAACGCCAGCGAAGCCGAGGCGCAGCTCTACGGCCGTCTGGCCAACTCGGTCATTTACCTCGATGCGCTGCTGCGCGCCGATGCCGCCGTCCTGGTGCGCAACCGCCGCGGCCAGTCGGGCCTGTGGAGCTATGCGATCTCCGGCGACCTGCCGATCGTGCTGGTGCAGATCAAGCATCCGGACAATGTCGAGCTGGTGCGGCAACTGGTGCAGGCGCACGCCTATTGGCGCGCCAAGGGACTGGCCGTCGATCTGGTGATCTGGAACGAAGACCACGCCGGCTACCGGCAGGTCTTGCAGGAACAGATCATGGGACTGATTTCCGCGGTCACCGGCGAGCATGCGATCGATCGTCCGGGCGGCATCTTCGTGCGCCTGATCGATCAGATTTCCGATGAGGACCGGGTGCTGTTCCAGTCGGTGGCGCGGGTGATCCTGACCGACGGCGGCGGTACGCTCGCCGAACAGCTCAAGCGCCGCGACCTGATGCGGGTGCGCGTGCCGCGCTTGATGCCGAGCGCCAAGCCGCAGGCCACGGGGGCACGGAAGAGCGCCGCCTTGCCGGAGCGGGGGCTGATCCTGGCCAACGGCATCGGCGGCTTCACCCCGGACGGACGGGAGTACGTGATCACCACCTCGGCCAAGTCGGTCACGCCCGCGCCCTGGGTCAATGTCCTGGCGAACCCGCAGTTCGGCAGCGTCATCTCCGAGAGCGGACAGGCCTACTCCTGGGGCGAGAACGCGCATGAATTCCGTCTGACGCCCTGGGCCAACGATCCGGTCGGCGACGAGGGCGGCGAAGCCTTCTATCTGCGCGACGAAGAGACCGGCCGCTACTGGTCGCCCACGCCCCTGCCCCGCCGCGGCGAGGGCGACTACGTCACGCGCCACGGTTTCGGCTACAGCGTGTTCGAGCACGGCGAGGACGGCATCACCAGCGAACTGAGCGTTTATGTCGCGATGAATGCGTCGATCAAGTATTCGGTACTGCGCATCCGCAACGATTGCGACACGCTGCGCAAGCTCTCCGCCACGGCTTACGTCGAATGGGTGCTGGGCGACTTGCGCCCGAAATCGACGATGCACATCATCACCGAGTGCGATCCGGCCAGCGGCGCCCTGCTCGCGCGCAATCCCTACAACACCGATTTTCCGGAGCGCATCGCGTTCTTCGCTGTCGATACCACCTTGCGCAGCATCAGCGGCGACCGCAACGAATTCATCGGCCGCAACGGCTCCCTGGAAAACCCCGCCGCGCTGGAACGCGTGCGCCTGTCGGGCAAGATCGGCGCCGGCCTCGATCCCTGCGCCGCGCTGCAGGTGCCATTCGAGCTGGTCCCGGGACAGCAGAGGGAAATCGTGTTCATGCTCGGCATGGCCGATAGCCGCCACAGCGATGTCGGCGAGCTGATAGCGCGCCATCGCGGCCAGGCCGCCGCGCAGGCGGCGCTCGCTGCCGTGCACGCGCACTGGGTCAGCACCCTGGGCGCGGTGCAGGTCGACACCCCGGACGCGGCGCTGAACGTGCTGGCCAACGGCTGGCTGATCTACCAGACCATCGCTTGCCGCCTGTGGGCGCGCAGCGGCTACTACCAGTCCGGCGGCGCCTTCGGCTTCCGCGACCAGTTGCAAGACGGCATGGCGCTGGTGCACGCCCGGCCGCAACTGCTGCGCGAGCAGTTGCTGCTGTGCGCCGCCCATCAGTTCGTCGAGGGCGACGTGCAGCACTGGTGGCATCCGCCGACCGACCGGGGCGTGCGCACGCACTGCTCCGACGATTACCTGTGGCTGCCGCTCGCCGTCGGCCGCTACCTGGGCTGCACCGGCGACGCCGCCGTCCTCGACGAGCGGGTGGGCTTCATCGAGGGCCGGGCGCTCAATCACGATGAGGATTCCTACTACGACCTGCCGCTCCGCTCGCAGGAGAGCGCGACGCTTTATGAGCATTGCCTCCGCGCCATCGAACGCGGCTTGAGATTCGGCGCCCACGGCCTGCCGCTGATCGGTTCCGGCGACTGGAACGACGGCATGGACAAGGTCGGCGACCAGGGCCGCGGCGAGAGCGTCTGGCTCGGCTTCTTCCTCCATGAGGTGCTGATGCGCTTTGCCGAGATCGCGACGATGCGCGGCGACCCGGCCTTCGCCGAGCGCTGCCGTTCCGAGGCGGTCAGGCTGGGTCAGAACATCGAGGCTGGCGGCTGGGACGGCGACTGGTATCGCCGGGCCTATTTCGACGACGGCACGCCGCTGGGCGCGGCGCAAAACGCCGAATGCCAGATCGATTCGATTTCGCAGAGCTGGGCGGTGTTGTCCGGCGCCGGCGACCCGCAACGCGCGCGGCGGGCGATGCAGGCGCTCGACCGACGTCTGGTGCGGCGCGAAGACCGGCTCATCCGCTTGCTCGATCCCCCGTTCGACAAGTCCGACCAGAACCCCGGCTACATCCGCGGCTACGTGCCGGGCGTGCGCGAGAACGGCGGCCAATACACCCACGCGGCGGTCTGGGCGGCGATGGCGTTTGCCAAGATGGGCGACGGGCAGCGCGCGTGGGAATTGCTGCGCCTGATCAATCCGGTGAACCACGGCAGCACGGCCGATGAGATCGCCACCTACCGGGTCGAGCCTTACGTCGTCGCCGCGGACGTCTATGCGCTGTCGCCGCACGTGGGCCGCGGCGGCTGGACCTGGTATTCGGGTTCGGCGGGATGGCTGTATCGGCTGATCGTCGAATCGCTGCTCGGCTTGACGCGGGCGGGCGACCGGCTGCTCGTCGCGCCCTGCCTGCCCGCCGACTGGAACGCGTTCAGCTTGAGTTATCGCTACCGGGACACGCTGTACCGAATCGCGGTGACCCGCTTCAATGCCTCGGGCCCGCAGGCCGGGGTGATGGTGGACGGCGTCTGGCAAGCGGACGGAGCGATTCCGCTGGTCGATGACCGGCGCGATCACGCCGTGACGGTCGCCGTCGCGGCTAGCCCGGCCGCATGCGCTCGGTGACTTCCTTGCCGATGCCGCGATAGCCGATGAAGCGGCTGGCGGAATCGAACATCGGCTCACCGCTGACCAGCAGATACTGCGTCGTGCCGTCGGCGTTGTTGCGGCAATAGACGAAATCGAGAAAGGGCCGCCGATTGGCGATGTAGTCGTCCAGCTGTTCGCGTTCGGCCGGATTCCAGCGCGCCGCCGAGCCGGCCAGGTCGCCCCCGCCGATCCCGAGCATGTCCAGGACCGGACCCGAGACATGGGTGAATTTCCCTTGCGCGTCCTGCTCCCAATACCAGTCCGACGACAGCTCGGTAAATGCCTTGAAGCGGATCTCGCTCGCGCGCAACTCGGCCGTGCGCTCCGCCACCGTCTGTTCCAGCTGCTTGCTGTAGTGATCCAGCTTCCGGTACAGCAGCCGCACCTCCAGCATGTTGTGGATGCGCGTCCTCACCTCGATCAAATCGAAGGGCTTGCTGACGAAGTCCTTGGCGCCCGCCTGCAGCGCGCGCAGCTTCTGCTCCGGCTGCGCGGTGATGACCAGTACCGGCAGATAACCCCCGGTCTCGATTTCCTTCAGGCCCTCCATGACCTGGAATCCGTCCATCTCGGGCATCTGCAGATCCAGCAGGATCAGGTCGTAGCGCTGCGCCAGATGCAGGGGGCAGACCGCGCGCGGGTCCCTGGTCGCGGTAATGCGCGAGTAGCCGGCGCTGCGCAGCATTTGCTCCAGCAGCTGGACATTCGCTTCCTGATCATCGACGATCAGGATGCTGGCGCTGAGAATTTCGGTGGCTTCAAGCATGGGCTTATTCCCGGTGATTGCGACGTTATCCAGCGGCATCACACGACGGTCTCGGCTTCGGCCCCGGCATCGTTGCCGGCGGCGTGCAGCAATGCCACATCGAGCGCCGCCATGAACTCTGCGACCTTGATCGGCTTGGTCAAGTAGCGGAAGAACCCGGCCTCCATGCCCTTCTCGATGTCGCGCGGGACGGCGTTGGCCGACAGCGCGATGACCGGGATGTGCGCCGTCGCCGGATCTTCGCGCAGTCTTTTCAAGGCGACGAAGCCGCTGATGCCGGGCAGGTTGATGTCCATCAGGATCACGTCCGGCTGATAGGCGCGCGCCAGCTCGATGCCCAGATAGCCGTCGATGGCGGTGAGCAGCTTCAAGTCGCGGCGGCGCGCGATCAACTGCTCGACCAGGGCCAGATTGGCCGGATTGTCCTCGACGTAGAGCAGCGTGCGGCGCCCCGAAGGCTCCTGCGCCACCACGGGTTCCCGTGCCGCCGGGCTGGTCGCGCCGACGTCGTCGAACGCCAGTTCCGGCGCGGCGGATGCCGCCAGTTCGACCCAGAATTCGCTGCCGGTCCCGACGCTGCTCTCGACGCCGATGACGCCGCCCATCAATTCGACCAGTTGCTTGGTGACCACCAGGCCGATGCCGGTGCCCTCCTCGCCGCTGGCCTCCTGTCCCAGCCGGTTGAACGGCTGGAACAGTTGCGCCAGCTGTTCCGGGGTCAGGCCGGCGCCGTTATCCTTGACGCTGACCCGCACCCGGCCTTCATCGCTCAAGCCGCATTGGACGATGACCGTGCCCCCGGTCCGGTTGTATTTGATCGCGTTCGAGAGCAGGTTGATCATCACCTGCTTGAGCCGGGTGCGGTCGCCATGGACGTAGAAATGCCCGTCGAAGCGGGGAAAAATCATCCTGGTCCCGCGCGTGCCGGCCTGCGGCTCGATCATCGCCTGGCAGTCCTGCAGCACCTCGAAGAGCGATAGCGACTCCTGCGACAGCGACACCTTGCCCGATTCGATCAGCGCCAGATCGAGGATCTCGTTGATCAGGCGCAGCAGGTACCA
>JAJZPJ010000069.1 GCA_021811225.1 Pseudomonadota bacterium | reverse complement strand
ACGACACCGCGATGCTGGGCGAGGCGCACGCCGGCATCCTGTTCCGGCCGCCCGAGAACGTGATCCGCGAGTTCCCGCAGTATCCGGTGACGATGAACTACGCCGAGCTCGACGCCGAGATCGAGAAAGCCAGCGCGAGAATCTGATGCACAGCGAGCGCTTCTACACCCTCACCGCCTCCTGTCCCGACCGCGTCGGCATCATCGCCAGGGTCTCGGGTTTCATCGCCGAGCACCAGGGCTGGATCCTCGAGTCGAGCTACCACTCCGATCCCGGCGCGAACGGCCAGGACAGCCGCTACTTCATGCGCATCGAAGTCAAGGCCGACTCGCTGCCGTTTCCGGCCGCCGAATTCCGCCGGCTGTTCACCCCGATCGCGGCAGAGCTGGGACTGGACTGGAAGCTGTCCGATTCGGCGGTCAAAAAACGCGTGGTGGTGATGGTCAGCCAGCAGGAGCACTGCCTCTACGATCTCCTGGCGCGCTGGCAGTCGAAGGAACTCGCCATCGACATCCCCTGCGTGATCTCCAATCACGACACCTTCAAGGGCTTCGTCGAATGGCACGGCATCCCCTTCCATCACGTGCCGGTGAATGCCGCGAACAAGGCGGACGCCAACGCCGAGATCGCGCGCCTGTTCGAACAGGCGCGCGGCGACACCATGGTGCTGGCGCGCTACATGCAGATCATCGCGCCGGAACTGTGCGCCGCCCATCCCGGACAGATCATCAACATCCACCACTCCTTCCTGCCCAGCTTCGTCGGCGCCCGGCCCTACCACCAGGCCCACCAGCGCGGCGTCAAGCTGATCGGGGCGACCTGCCACTACGTCACCGCCGAACTCGACCAGGGGCCGATCATCGAGCAGGACGTGATCCGCATCGACCACTCCGATTCCGTCGATGACATGGTGCGCTACGGCAAGGACATCGAGAAGACCGTGCTCGCCCGCGGCCTGCGCTATCACATCGAGGACCGGGTGCTGAGCCACGGCAACAAGACGGTGGTGTTCCGGTAGACCTGCGCCACCGTCACCCCCTTCCATGGGGAGGGGGCTGGGGGGAAGGTAAGACTGCCGGCACAATCCCCTGCGGGGATAAGTGCCCGTAATTGCCACCGGGTTCCCCGGCGACAAAACACTGGACTTGTTTCGCGGCACAATCCCCTGCGGGGATAAGTGCCCGTAATGTCGCCGTTCCGGCGACAAACGGGCACTAAAAAAAACGGGCGGCCCGCTTGGGACGCCCGCAACTCACCTCTAGGAAACTCAGTTGTAGTGGTAGGCAGACTCGCCGTGGGAGGCGATGTCCAGACCCTCGCGCTCTTCCTCTTCCGCCACGCGCAGTCCGATCAGCATATCGACCAGCTTGTAGCAGATGAAGGCGACGATGCCCGACCAGACGATGGTGACGCCGACGCCGGTGGCCTGGATGATCACCTGGTCGATGATCGAGTAGCCGTCGGCGACCTTGTTGGCGACGTAGTCGTAGATGCCGCTGCCGCCCAGGCTGGGCGCGGCGAAGACGCCGGTCAGCAGCGAACCGAGGATGCCGCCGACGCCATGGACGCCGAACACGTCGAGCGAGTCGTCGGCGCCGAGCATGCGCTTCAGACCATTGACGCCCCAGAGGCAGACCACGCCGACCAGAAGACCGATGACCAGAGCGCCGCCGACGCCGACGAAGCCGCAGGCCGGGGTGATCGCCACCAGGCCGGCAACGGCGCCGGATACCGCACCGAGCATCGAGGGCTTGCCCTTCATCAGCCACTCGACGAACATCCAGGACAGGGCCGCAGCGGCGGTCGCGAGCCAGGTATTGACGAAGGCCAGCGCCGCGGTGCCGTTGGCTTCGAGCGCCGAGCCGGCGTTGAAGCCGAACCAGCCGAACCACAGCAGCGAGGCGCCCATCATGGTCATGGTCAGGCTGTGCGGGGCCATCGAATCCTTGCCGTAGCCGACCCGCTTGCCGATCAGGAAGGCGCCGACGATGCCGGCCATGGCGGCGTCGATATGCACCACCGTGCCGCCGGCAAAGTCGAGCGCACCCCTATTGAACAGCCAGCCGGCGGTCGCATTGAGCTTGTCGGAGGCCGCGGCGGAGATGTAGCCGTCCGGACCCGCCCAGTACCAGACCATGTGCGCGATCGGCAGGTAGCTGAAGGTGAACCACAGCACCGAGAACAGCAGCAAGGCCGAGAACTTGATGCGCTCGGCGAAGGAGCCGACGATCAGGGCCACGGTGATGGCCGCGAAGGCGCCCTGGAAGGCGACGTAGATCAACTCGGGAATCGCCACCCCCTTGCTGAAGGTGCCGGCCATGCTGTCCGGCGTCACCCCCGACAGGAACAGCTTGCTCAAGCCGCCGAAGAACGGGTTGCCCGCGGTGAACGCGACGCTGTAGCCATAGACCGCCCAGAGCACGCTGATCAAGGCGAAGATCACGAACACCTGCATCAGCACCGAGAGCATGTTCTTGCTGCGCACCAGGCCGCCGTAGAACAGACCCAGGCCGGGGATGGACATCAGGATGACGAAGGCGGTGGCCACGATCATCCAGGCGGTGTCGCCCTTGTCTATCTTGTCGGTGATCGGCTGGGCGGCGGCCGCCGCGGCGGCAGGGGCCGCAGCCGGCGCGGACACCGCCGGTGCCGCGGCGGGTGCCGCAGCGTCGTCTGCGTGCGCCAGACCGCCGAATCCCACGGCCACCAGCGTCAGGATAATTGCGAGCAATTTTTTCATCATTTTCCCCTTACAGCGCGTCCGCGCCGGTTTCACCGGTGCGGATGCGGATGGCTTGTTCCAGATCGAAGACGAAAATCTTGCCGTCACCGATCTTGCCGGTGCTGGCGGATTTCTCGATGGCTTCGATCACTTGATCGAGCAGCTCCTTCTTGACCGCTGCTTCGACCTTCACCTTGGGCAGAAAATCGACGACATATTCCGCGCCGCGATACAGCTCGGTATGCCCCTTCTGCCGGCCGAAGCCCTTGACCTCGGTGACGGTGATGCCCTGCACGCCGATGGCGGAGAGGGCTTCACGCACCTCGTCAAGCTTGAACGGCTTGATGATGGCGGTTACCAGTTTCATGTTGACTCCTTGAGGTAGATTGCGTCGATCACAGGGTCTTGGAGAACGAGACGACGGCGCGGCCCTGGCCCAGATCGCGGCCGAAGGCGTTGCAGTACACCGGCGTGGCATTGCCACAGCTCTTGGCGTTGGTGTCCGAGTAGGCGAAGCCGAGCACGCCGAAGCCCAGGTCCTTGCTGACGCCGAGCTTCCAGTCGGTGTAGGAGGCCGCACCGAAGTCCTTGATCGTCTGGTGGCCGACGTGGGCGGTGAGGCCCAGACCGTTGCCCAGATCGTAGTTGCCGGTCAGGTCCAGATAGCCGCTGCCCGAAGTCTTGCCGCCGGTGGGCGTGACGAAACCGAAGATGTTGCTGGAGACGACCGAGGAATACTTGAGGCTCAACCACTTCCAGCCCAGCATGCCGTAGATCTCGGTGGTGTCCGGCTTGGCATAACCGGCCGGCGTATTGTTGTAAGTGCCCGGATAGTTGTAGGTCAGCACGCCGACGTCGTAGTTCCAGTCGCCGCCGGCGAAGGAATTCCGGTAGCCGCCATAGACGTCGATTTCGATCGGGGCGCTGATGCCGGCGCTGCCGTCGGCCACCCAGGAAATGCTCGAACCCCAGGTGCCGACGTAGAGCCCGTCGGGATTGACGTAATCGAAACCGCCCTGGATCGCCGGCTTGCCGTTGCTCTGGGAAATGCCGCGATAGAGATACTCGGAGGTCAGCATGACGTTGCCGGTGAACGGGCTCGGGGCGGCAGCGGTTTGGGCGGAGGCGGCGGCCGGCAATAGGAAAGCACCTGCAATGAGGGAGGCGAGCAAGGTTTTATGCATGGCAAATCTCCTGTTAGAAATGAAATCGTTGCGAGATCACTTGAGCACGATGCATGCCAGCCTTAATTATTTTAAAAATCATGTAATTATAAAATATCTTCGGGTTTCGCCAGAGAAGCCTGCACCGATATGTCGCCCGCCGGGGCCAGGTCGCACCATCGCGGTGCGACAGTGTCTGACGTTCGATCTAGGCTATGCTAGACTTTGCTCGGACAGCCGAAATGATATGTCAAATCAATATTGGACCACGCCATGAACAAATTCGTCGGGGAAATCTCCACCCGCCTCTCCGAGCTGGTCGCCGCCAGCCCGGTCAAGGACATCGAGAAAAACGCCCGCGCCCTCTTGACCAGCGGCTTCTCCAAACTGGATCTGGTCACGCGCGAGGAATTCGAAGTCCAGGCGACGCTGCTCGCCCGCGCCCGGGAAAGGCTGGCCGCCCTGGAAACCAGGGTGGCGGCGCTGGAGGCGGAGGCGGTCCTGCGCCGCGGCGCTTGAATCCAGGCCCGTGAACCAGGACGCCTTCCTCCCCCTGCTGCGCGAACTGGCGCATTGCTACCAGACCTTCGAGAGTTATTCGGCGGCCAACATCCGCAGCCTCGGCCTGACGCCGGCGCAATTCGACCTGATCGCCACGCTGGGCAACACCGCCGGGATGAACTTCAGGGAACTGGGAGAGAAAACGCTGATCACCAAGGGCACGCTGACCGGCGTGGTCGATCGCCTGGTGGCGAAAGGGCTGGCGCGCCGCGTCGCCTCGCCCACCGACGGCCGCAGCCAGACCGTGCAGCTCACCGAGCAGGGCGCGTCGCTGTTCGCCCGCGTCTTCCCGGCCCACCTCGCCCATCTCCGACCCGCCTTCGCCGAATTCCGCGACGCCGAACTGCATCAGGCGCAGGAAACGCTGTTGCGCCTGCGCCGGGCGCTCGAGCGGGCCAGGGAACTGTCGGCTTAGGCTTAGGCATCGATAAAGGCACTGTTGTTGCCTGGACATCATCCATGCAACAATGACATGTCCATCGATGCGGCCCGCCCACGCGGGCCGCTGCAATGTCGGCACCAGGCAGTCCGACCGGCAATCGCCCAGGGAGAAGATCATTCGCCGCATTCGACGATCAGTCAGCCTGCTGCTGCTCCTGCCGCTGTCGGCGGTCGCCGCCAAGGAAGCGACGCTGCCATCGGAACAGGATTTTCTGACCAACATGCCGATCGTCCTGTCGGTGTCGCGCCTGCCCCAACCCCTGGATGAAACGCCGGGGGCGGTGACCATCATCGACCGCAAGATGATCAGGGAGAGCGGCGCCCGCGACGTCGCCGACCTGCTGCGCCTGGTGCCGGGCTTCCAGGTCAGCAATTCCTGGGAGGAGGACGCGCCGCTGGCCGTGTATCACGGCGCCTTCGGCAGTTATTCCAACCGCGTCCAGGTGCTGATCGACGGCCGCTCGGTGTACTCGTCCTACTTCCTCGGCACCGCCGCCCGCGGCCTGCAGACCATCGCCCTGGAGGACATCGACCACATCGAAGTGCTGCGCGGCTCCAATTCCGCGGCCTACGGCGCCCGCGCCTTCCTCGGCGTGATCAATATCGTCACCCGCGATCCGATCGAGACCCGGGGCGTCTATGTCAGCAAGAGCAACGGCCAGAACGGCGTCAATGACTCCCTGGCGCGCCTGGGCTGGGGCAAGGACAACGCCAACTTCCGCATCACCGCCAGCCGGCGCGGCGACGACGGGCTTTCCGGCGCCGACGGCACGACCAATCACAACTACTTTCTGAACAAGCTCGGGCTCATGAACCTGGAGGGTCCCTACGGCCAGAACCACGTAGACCTGGTCAATTTCGTGGCCGACCTCACCCCGAGCGCCCGGGACACGGTGCAGTTGCGCGCCGGCACTTCGGAACAGTATTCGGGCGTCGGCACCCACTATTCGGTGGGCAACCCGCCGCGCGAGGTGCGCTACGGGTCGAACTATCTGCAGGCGGACTGGAAGCGGATACTCGGGCCGGATTCCGACCTCGCCGCCTCCTACTCGCATACCGACGAGACCTATACCGACCACTTTCCCTACGCCCTGCCGCCGCCCTTCTACGGCACGGTGGTGGACTTCGGCGGCAGCGCCAGCAACGACGCCCTGATGCTCCAGCACACCTTCCGCGCCGACCCGACGGTGCGCATCGTCTGGGGAGGAGAACTGCGCCGCGAGGCGGTGCACTCGATGGCGCTCTATGGCCAGCCGCTGGTCGCGACCAATTTCGCCCGCCTGTTCGGCAATCTCGAATGGCGGATCAGGCCATCCCTGGTGCTCAACGCCGGCGCCATGGAAGAGAGGAATAGCCTCTCGGGCGCCGACCTGGCGCCGCGCATGATGCTGAACTGGCACGTCGTGCCCGGGCAGACGCTGCGCCTGGGCGTCTCCAAGGCCCAGCGGCCGCCCTCGATGTTCGAGGACGAAGCCAACATCCGCTACGTCGTCCTGAACACGCTGCTCAAGGAGACCTACGTCGCGCTCGGCAATCTGCGCCCGGAAACGCTGGTCTCGCGCGAGATCGGCTATCTCGGCGAAATGCCCGCGCTGCACCTGACCGCCGACGCCCGCATCTTCCACGAAGACATAGGCGGCCTGATCGCGGTCCAGAACTATCCGCTGCCGCCCGGCCTCACCCTGATCCCCCAGACCACGGCGATGAATTACGTCAATTCCAACGGCTTCTCCGACCACGGTCTCGAGTACGAACTGAAATTCAAGCCCTGGCGGGACACGCAGCTTCTGTTCAACCAGACGCTGATGCGCATCGATTCCGGCGATCCGGCCATCGCCATGTCGGCGCCGACCCACGCCTTCACCCTGGCGCTGTTCCAGAAACTGCCCGACGACTTCGATCTCAGCCTGATCCACAACGCCTCGGGGGCAATGACCTGGGAGCGCGGCGGCAATATCCTGCAGCCCGTCTCGCGCACCGACCTGCGCCTGGCCAAGCGCTTCCGGCTCGGCGCCACGCGCGGGGAACTGGCCGTGGTGGAACAGAACCTGGGTTCGCCCTACAACGACTTCAACAACCACTTTTTCTTCACCCGCCGCCTGTTCACCACGCTCAGCTTCCAGCTTTGAACCTGATGATCCGCCGCGTCCTCCTGCTCCTGCTCGCCTGCGCCAGCTGGCTATGCTGCGTCCCCGGCTATGCCGCCGAGCGCGGCATCGTGGTGGTCACCAGCGCGCAGAGCGCCGACTACGCGCAGGCCATCGCCGCGCTGGGCAGCGTCCTGGAACGCGGCGGCCTGCCGCGTTCCGCGCTATCGGTGATCACCGCGGCCGACTTTCAGACTCGCCCACCCGCTCCGCCGGCGCTTTGGATCGCGCTGGGCAGCGAGGCGGCGCGCGTCCTGACCGAGGCCGGCGACCCGGCGCCGCGCCTCTATGCGCTGCTGCCGCGGGCGAGCTTCGAGTGGATCGTCGCCCAGGCCGGACGCAAGGCGCCGCGGAAGATCTCGGCGCTCTATCTCGACCAGCCCTTTTCCCGCCAGCTCGACCTGCTGCATCTGGCCCTGCCCAATGCCAAACGGATCGGCGTGCTTTGGGGGCCGGGCTCCGCCATGCTGGCGCCGGCGCTGGCCGCCGCCGCCGCGGCGCGCGGCCTGCAGATTTTCAGCGCCACCCTGAAGCCGGGCCAGCCCATCTACCCCTCGCTGGCGCGGGTGCTCGACCACTCCGACGCGCTGCTGGCGGTGGCCGACCCGCTGGTCTACAACGGCAACACCATCGAGAACATCCTGCTCGCCTCGTTCCACGCCCGCGTCCCGCTCATCGCCTTCTCGCCCGCCTACGTCCGTGCCGGCGCCCTGCTGGCGCTCTATTCGACGCCGGCCCAGATCGGCGCCCAGGCCGGCCGGATAGCCCTCGCGGTGCTCCGCGGCGGCCAGTTGCCCTCGCCGCAATACCCGGCCCAATTCTCCGTCGCGGCCAACCGGCACGTCGCCCTCGCCCTGGAAATAAACCTCGACGAAGCCGCCCTCGCCACGCACCTGCAGCAGCGCGCGCCATGAAGCCGCCCGGCATCCGTTCCCGCATCCTGCTCGCGGCGCTGCTGCCCGTGGCCCTGCTGGCGACGGTGCTGTCCGCGAGCTTCATTTTCGACCGCGTCAGCGATCTCGATACCGCCCATCGCCAGCGGGCCGAGGCGCTGATGCGGCAGGTCGTTGCCGACAGCGAGTACGGCCTGTTCTCCGGCAACCGGGAAGCGCTGCAGGCCGTGGTCGATCGGGTCAAGCTGGAAAACGACGTGCGTTCGGTGACCATCGTCAGCGCCGACGGCCGGCTGCTCGTCCGCGCCGGCCATGCCGGCTACGGCAATCTGGAACGTTTCAACGGCCAGCGCAGCGAGACTACCGACCCGAAAAAGCAGACGCTGCTGCTGGCGCAGCCGATACTCGGTTCGCACCTGGCGCTCGCCGATCTCTACAGCAATGCGGCCCCGCCCGGCCCGGCGCAACTCGGCGAGGCGGTGCTGGAGCTGTCCACCGCCGGCGTGCAGCAGCGTCGGCACCAGTTGATGCTGACCGGCATACTGACCACGCTGGGCGGCCTGCTCTTCGGCGGCCTGCTGGCGGTGCGCCTCTCCCGCGGCGTGATCCAGCCGATCGTCGAGGTCGGCAAGGTGGTCGAGCGCATCGGCCAGGGCGAACTCTCGGCGCGCGTCGCGACCAGCGACAACAGCTCCCTGCACCGTCTGGAGGAAGGCGTGAACCAGATGGCGGCGCGGATCGAATCGGGGCAGGAGGAGCTGCAACGGCGGATCATCGAGGCCACCGCGGAACTGAGCGTCAAGAAGGAGGAGGCGGAACTGACCGCGCAGGCCCTGTCCCAGATCAACAACGAGCTGGTTTCGATCATGGAGGCCAATCCGGACATCCTCTACGTGATCGATCTCAAGGGCCGGCTGACGAAGTGGAACTCCAGTTTCGAAAGGTTCTGCGGCCTCACGCACGAGCAGATGATGCATCGGCAGGCGATCAAATTCGTCTGCTTCGATGACCGGGAGAGGGTGGCCAGGAGCGTCAGGGAGGTTTTCAAGCGCGGGGAGACCTCGCTCGAGCTGTGCTTCGTCAGGCACGACGGCGCCCGGATTCCGTATCTGTGCAACGGCGTCGTCCTGAAGGACCCGAGCGGAAAGGTGATCGGCTTCACCGGCACCGGCCGGGACATCAGCGAACGCAAGGACAGCGAGGACAGGATCTGGCATCACGCCAACTTCGATCTGCTGACCGATCTTCCCAATCGGCGCATGTTCCACGACCGCCTGGAGCAGGAGCTCAAGAAGGCGCACCGCACCAGGCTGCCGCTGGCGCTGATGTTCCTCGACCTCGACCGCTTCAAGGAGGTAAACGACACCCTGGGCCACGACGTCGGCGACATCCTGCTCAAGGACGCGGCGGAGCGGCTCAAGAACTGCGTGCGCGAGATCGACACCGTGGCGCGCTTAGGCGGCGACGAATTCACCGTGGTCATGGGCGAGCTGGAAGATCCCGGCAGCGTCGAGCGCGTCGCGCAGGAGATCCTGAAGAAGCTCGCCGAACCCTTCCAGCTGGGCGCCGAGACCGCCTACATCTCGGCCAGCATCGGCATCACCCTCTACCCCGAGGACGGCAGCGGACTCGATGAGCTCTTGAAGAACGCCGACCAGGCGATGTACGCCGCCAAGAGCCAGGGCCGCAACCGCTACAGCTACTTCACGCCGTCGATGCAGGAAGCGGCGCAGACCCGGATGCGGCTGGCGCGCGACCTGCGCGGCGCCCTGGCCGGCAGCCAGTTCCGGCTGCATTACCAGCCGATCGTGGCGCTGGCCACCGGCGGCATCGACAAGGCCGAGGCGCTGGTCCGCTGGCAGCACCCGACGCGCGGCCTGATCGGCCCGGGCGAATTCATTCCGATCGCCGAGGACACCGGCCTGATCATCGACATCGGCAACTGGGTGTTCCGGGAGGCGGCGCGCCAGGTCATGCGCTGGCGCCGGACGCATCGTCCGAACTTCCAGATCAGCGTCAACATGTCGCCGGTGCAGTTCCACAACGACGACCTGGGCCAGGCCGCCTGGTTCGAGCATCTGCAGCAGATGGATCTGCCCGGGCAGGGCTTCGTGGTGGAAATCACCGAGGGCCTGCTGCTCGACGCTCATCCCGTGGTCATCGAAAAGCTGCTGGCCTTCCGCGACAAGGGCATCCAGGTCTCGCTCGACGACTTCGGCACCGGCTACTCGTCGCTGTCCTACCTGAAGAAGTTCGACATCGACTACCTGAAGATCGACCAGAGCTTCGTGCGCCAGCTGGCGCCGGCCTCCGACGACCTGGCGCTGTGCGAGGCGATCATCGTGATGGCGCACAAGCTCGGTCTGCAGGTGATCGCCGAGGGCGTCGAGACCGCGGCGCAACGCGATCTGCTGGCCGCCGCCGGCTGCGACTACGGCCAGGGCTATCTGTTCTCCCGGCCGCTGCCGCCCGAGGAATTCGCGCGGCTGCTGCATGAGGGTGCGTAGGCCGAGACCTGAGCCCGGCCGTATGGATATTCGGGGCGGCGGCCGCTTCTGCCGTAAAATGCCCACGTCATGGCACTCGCCGTCCTCAGGAGCCGGGCTCTGTCCGGCATGGAAGCTGCCGAGGTCACCGTCGAGGTGCATCTCGCCGGCGGCCTGCCGACCTTCACCCTGGTCGGCCTGCCCGATACCGAGGTCAAGGAGGCGCGCGACCGGGTCCGGGCGGCGATCCAGAACTGCCGCTTTGAATTTCCCCAGCGCCGGATCACGGTCAATCTCGCGCCCGCGGATCTGCCCAAGGAATCGGGCCGCTTCGACCTGCCGATCGCGCTGGGCATCCTGATCGCCTCGGGCCAGATCAGGAACGCCGACCTTAGCGCTTACGAATTCGCCGGCGAACTGGCCCTGGGCGGCGAGCTGCGCGCCATCCGCGGCCCGCTGGCGATGTGCCTGTCCGCGGCCAAGTCGGGACGGAGCTTCGTGCTGCCCGCCGAGAGCGCCCCCGAAGCGGCCCTGGTGCGCTCGGCCACGATCCTGCCGGCCGGCAACCTGCTCGAGGTCTGCGCCCATCTCGACGGGCGATGCCCGATCCAGCCCTACGCCGGCGGGACCCTGACGGCGCCGCCCTCCTACCCGGATCTGTCCGAGGTCCACGGCCAGGCCTCGGCCAAGCGCGCGCTGGAAGTCGCCGCCGCCGGCGGCCACAGCCTGCTGTTCGCCGGACCGCCCGGCGCGGGCAAATCGATGCTGGCCGCCCGGCTGTCCGGCATCCTGCCGCAAATGAGCGAGACCGAGGCGCTGGAGAGCGCGGCGGTGCACTCGCTCGCGGGTTGCTTCCGGATCGAGCACTGGGGCCTGCGGCCGTTCAGGGCGCCGCATCACACGGCTTCCGCCGCGGCGCTGGTGGGCGGCGGCAGCGTGCCCAGACCCGGCGAAATCTCGCTCGCCCACCACGGCGTGCTGTTCCTGGACGAGCTGCCGGAGTTCGAGCGCGGCGTCCTGGAAGCGCTGCGGGAGCCGCTGGAGAGCGGGCGCATCAGCATCGCCCGGGCGGCGCGGCGCAGCGACTTCCCGGCCAGATTCCAGCTCCTCGCGGCGATGAATCCCTGCCCCTGCGGCTGGCGCGGCCACCCCTCCGGCCGCTGCCGGTGCACGCCGGATCAGGTGGCGCGCTATCGCGGCAGGCTCTCCGGTCCGCTGCTCGACCGCATCGACCTGATGATCGACATGCCGTCGCTGTCGGCGGCCGAACTGCAGGAGGAAAACGGGGCAGAAGCCTCAGACGCTGTGCGCCGACGGGTGGTCGCCGCCCGCGTCCTCCAGGCAGACCGCCAGGGCAAGCCCAACGCCGACCTGGGCACCGGAGAGATCGACCGGCACTGCCGACCCGACGCCGCCGCCCGGGATCTGCTGCAACAGGCGATCGTCCGTCTGAATCTCTCGGGCCGAAGCTACCACCGGGTGCTGCGGGTCGCCCGCAGCATCGCCGATCTGGCCGCCGCCTCCGGCATCGACCGCGTCCATGTCGCCGAAGCGGTGCACTACCGCCGCGGCCTGGCTGGCGATTGAGCGACGGTTGAAGCCCGTCAGCGCGCCTGGACGCAGCGGCTCTCGCGGGCGAACAACAGCAGGATGAGCGAGATCGTGATGGCGGCGAAGATCAGGCCGAAGCCGGCCCGGTAGGCGGCGTCATAGAGCCGCGCGCCGTTGGCGATGGCGCCGTGCCAGTGGCGGTCGAGCATCCGGCCGACGCCGGGCTGCAGCAGCATGCCGCCCAGCAGCGGCACCGACTCCTTGGCCCAGGCGAAGCCGATGATCAGGTTGCCGGCCGCGAAACCGGCCACCACCAGCGCCGCGACCAGGTACCGAACAGGGGACGGCGACGCACAGCATCGCGGTCAGGACGGCGGCGGACGGCGGGCCGGATTCAGCACTGTTCCCAGGGCAGCCCGTCGAAGCGCCAGCCCGCCAGCGTGCCGCGCCGGTGCTGGTCGTCG
>JAJZPJ010000068.1 GCA_021811225.1 Pseudomonadota bacterium | reverse complement strand
CGGCGGCTTCTGCATTACGCCCATCAATCTGATGGCCCAGTCGTCACAGCTGGAATACGTTCTGGACCATAGCGATGCGCGCGTCGTCTTTGTCTCTCTCGACCAGGCGGCGCGTCTGCGCGCCGCCCTGGCGAACGTGACGCGAGAGATCCTGGTCATCGAATGCGACATTGACAGCGCAGAGTTCATTCCCGAGGGCGACGCCACCGGCGACCTGCCCCCGGTGGGGGAGGAGGACGACGCCCTGATGATGTATACCTCCGGTACCACCGGGACACCGAAGGGGGTCGTGCTGGCGAACCGATCGGTGATCTCCGGCGGGCAGTTCGTGTCATCGGCGCACGATTTGGGGCCGGGTGATCGCGTCATGGCATCGTTACCGCTCTATCACATCAATGGCCAAATCGTCACCGCCACGTCTCCCCTGGTTCATGGTGGCAGTCTCGTGCTTCCTCATCGCTTCAGCGTTTCCAATTTCTGGGATATTGTGGTGCAGTATCGCTGCACCTGGATCAATGTGGTTCCGACGATCATTTCCTACTTGCTGAACGGACCCGATCCGAGCGAGCGCGGTCTGGACATCGGCGGCTTGCGTTTCTGCCGGTCCGCGTCCGCCCCCCTGGCCCCCAGCCAGCATCGCGCCTTCGAGGACAAGTTCAATATCGGCGTGATCGAGACCATGGGCCTGACGGAGACGGCGGCGCCATGCTTCACGAATCCCCTGGATCCGGCCAAGCGCAAGATCGGCAGTCCCGGACAGGCCTTCGGCAACGAAGCCGGGATTGTCGTGCCCGGTGGCAAAACGGCGGCGCCGCGGGAAATCGGTGAAATCGTGGTGCGCGGCGCAAACGTGATGAAGGCCTATTACAAGAATCCCGAAGAGACCGCCAGAACGATCACCGCCGACGGCTGGTTGCACACCGGCGATCTGGGCTACCTCGATGAAGACGGTTTCGTGTTCGTTACCGGCCGCATCAAGGAATTGATCATCAAGGGCGGCGAAAACATCGCCCCCCGAGAAATCGATGAGGCATTTCTCAAGCATCCGGCGATTCTTGAGGCAGCGGCGGTGGGCGTGCCCGACGAACACTATGGCCAGGAAATCCTGGTCTGCGTGGTGTTGAAGCCCGGTCATCAATGCTCGGAGTCTGACTTGCGGCAATTTTGTTTGCTCGCCCTGGGCAAATACAAGACACCGAAAATCATCCGCTTTGTTGGGGAATTGCCGAAGGGCCCGTCCGGCAAGGTCCAGCGTCTGAAGTTACTGGCAGCGAGCTGACCGGTCGTCACCCGCGAGAGAGCCGGCATTCCGAGAACCGTCCCCGGTTCGGGCGTCGGCTCATCGCGACAGACTCAGTGCCGGCGCCGTCCGCCGATCAGTTGCGCGATCGCGAAGAAGAGCGAGTTGTCGAACGAATGGGGGGCGTCGATGCTCAGCTGGCTGCGGTAGAAGGGGCTCAGGTCCTGCCCGATGCCGAGGCCCAGGATCTCGATCGCGCCTTGTCGCTCGCGCCGCGCCAGCACTTCCCCCAGGTGCTTGTCCAGATAGAGGGCGTCGTTGGCGAGCGCCGTGGCCCGATCCATAGGGCAGCCATCGGAGATCACGATCAGGATGCGCCGGGGTTCGCTGCGGGCGATCATGCGCTCGCAGGCCCAATCCACCGCCTCGCCATCGATGCCCTCGCGGAACAGCTCGGCTTTGAGCAGCGCGGCGATATCGGTTCGGGCCCGCCGCCAGCCGCGGTCGGCGCTCTTGAACACCAGGTGGCAGACTTCGTTGAGTCGTCCCGGGTCGCGCGGCCGGCCCCGATCCAGCCACTCGCGCTGGGCGCGGCCACCGTTCCAGGCGCCGGTGGTGAAGCCAAGCAGCTCGGTGCTGACGCCGACCAGTTCAAGCGCACGGATCAGGATGTCGATCAGCATCGCGACCGGCTCGATGGAGGCTTTCATCGAGCCCGAGCAATCCACCAGAAAACTGATCAGGCAGTCGGACGCGGGCTGGTGTCGCTCCCGGCGGAACAGGCGGCGCTCGGACGGCGAGCTGATCAGTTGGGCCAGACGACGGCCATCCACTTGCCCTTCCTCCTCGCCGAACAGCCAACCGTCGCGGCGGGGTTCTGCAAGCAGGGCGCCGAGCGTGCGCGCGAGCCGCACGATGTTGATCCCCTGGCCGGCGATGCGGCGGTCGAGGCGTTCGCGGTATTCCCGCAGCAGGGCCTTGCGCACCAGGGCGGCGGCGGCCATTTCGCTGTCGAAGCGGGTGGTATAGACGTGGTAGCCGCGCCCGGCTGCGGCCAACGTCTTGTCCTCTCCCAGGCTCGCCGCGGCGCCGCCGCCGCCCCCGGCTTGATCGAAGTCCGGCAGCAGCGACAGCGCCGCCAGTTCCTCTTCCCGGCGCGGCTCAGCGATTTCGCCGGCAGATCCGCCGGCGCTGGCCAAACGCAGCGTGGCGCCGACAATGCGCGCGATTTCCAGCGCATGGGGCAAGAATGCCGCTTGATCGTGGCGATGGCGCCGGATCCCGGCCAGCGGCGCGCCCAGCAGGGGTGCGATGGCGGCCCGCGTCGCTTCGGTGACGCCTTCCGTGTCTTCGAGCACCGGCCGTGCGTTCAGGCGCGACCAGCAGATCTGCGTCACCGTGAATAGCAGCAGGCCGAGCTGGCTGTCGGTCATGCCCTCGCGGTGGAGCGCCCGCGACCAGGCCTCGAAACGCTGGCGCAGGTTGGCCGCCATGCCGGGCATGACGGCGGGCACCAGCGCCTCCACGCGCAATTGTTCGAGCAACTCGAAGATCGAGCGCTCGACCGGTTCGGCCGGACGGTGGCTGCGGTGCAGCGCGGCATCCGAGTGCAGCAGGCGCAGGGCCATGCCATCGGCGGCGGCGCGAAAGTC
This sequence comes from Pseudomonadota bacterium, assembly GCA_021811225.1. Taxonomy (GTDB): domain Bacteria; phylum Pseudomonadota; class Gammaproteobacteria; order Burkholderiales; family Rhodocyclaceae; genus CAIYYX01. Next base: position 9,830 of record JAJZPJ010000068.1, on the reverse strand, counting down.
CGCGAAATGGTCGCGTTCGGGATCGAGGCGCAGGTGCGGCGCCGGCAGCGGCAAGGGCTGCGTGCCGCGGTGCAAGCGTTGCCCGCGGTAGTGCAGTTCGGCGTCGCCGGTCAGCGCGCGCAGGGTGGCGGCGCACAATTCCTCGATCTGCCACCTGGCCTGTTTCAGCCGGCCGACGGTCATCGCCGCGCCGTCTCGCTCATCCAGGATTCATCCAGTTCCGCGCCGAAGCAGCGCTGGTAGTACTCGGCCACGATGGCGCGCTCGGTCTCGTCGCACTTGTTGAGGAAGGACAGGCGGAAGGCCAGCGCCGGGTCGCGGAAGATTTCGCAGTTCTCGGCCCAGGTGATCACCGTGCGCGGCGACATCAGGGTGGACAGGTCGCCGGCGCTGAAGCCCTTGCGGGTCATTTCGGCCACCGCCACCATCGCGGCGACCAGCTTGCGACCCGGTTCGGTGTCCTTGGCCGGCACGCGCGCCAGCACGATCGCCGCTTCCTCCTCCCGGGCCAGATAGTTGAGCGTGGCGACGATGTTCCAGCGGTCGACCTGGGCCTGGTTGAGCACCTGGGTGCCGTGGTACAAGCCCGACAGATTGCCCAGTCCCACCGTGTTCGACGTGGCGAAGAGACGAAAGCAGGGGTGCGGCCGGATCACCCGGTTCTGGTCGAGCAGGGTGAATTTGCCGTCGCGTTCCAGGATGCGCTGGATCACGAACATCACGTCCGGGCGGCCGGCGTCGTACTCGTCGAAGATCATCGCCATCGGCCGCTGCAGCGCCCAGGGCACGATGCCCTCCTGGAACTCGGTGAGCTGCAGGCCGTCGCGGACCACGATGGCGTCTTTGCCCACGAGATCGAGGCGGCTGATGTGGCCATCGAGGTTGATCCGCACGCAGGGCCAGTTCAGCCGCGCCGCCACCTGTTCGATATGGGTCGATTTGCCGGTGCCGTGCAGACCCTGCACCATCACGCGACGATTCCAGGTGAAGCCGGCGAGAATCGCCAGGGTGACCTCCGGGTTGAAGCGATAGGCCTCATCCACCTCCGGGACATGGTCGTTTCGCGTGCCGAAGGCCGGCACCTTAAGATCGGAGTCTATGCCGAAGGCGTCGCGCACCGAGACCATGTGGTCCAGCCGGATCTGGGCGGCGTCTGTCGACACGGTCACGGGCTCAGCTTCGAGTCGGGCGTGGCCCCGGCCTCGATTTTTGCCAGCGCCTTGGCGGCGCGCTGCAGCGCCGGCAGCAGTTTCAGCGCCTGGTCGTGCGAAAGACGCATCACCGGCGCCTGGATGGCGATGCCGGTGTTCGAGCGTCCGCCAGGCCCGGGCACGAGCACCGCCAAGCAGATCAGTCCCGGCAGGAATTCCTCGTCGTCGAGCGCATAGCCGTCGTGCTTGATGCGCGCGATCTCGCGCTCTAGCGCAGCCTGGTCGGTGATCGTACGTTCGGTGTACTTTTCCAGCGGCACGTGTTCGAGCAGCCGTCTGCGCTGGCTCGGGGTCATCTGCGCGAGAAACAGCTTGCCGCTGGCCGAGCAGTGGGCCGGAACCTTGGAGCCGGGATGCAGGTAGAAGCGCAGCGGCGCCGGCGTCTCCACCCGGTCGAGGTACAGCACCTCGCCGCCCGACAGCGCGGTGATGTTGCAACTCTCCCCGACCTGGTCGACCAGCCGGCGCAGCACCGCGTGACGCGCCCCATGCACCGTGTTGTTGAGCAGCAGTTGCTCGGCCATCTGCCGCAAGCGCATCCCGGTACTGTAGTGGCGCCCGTCGCCGTCGCGCTGCAGTATCCCCGCGCTCTCCAGTTGCTGCAGCATGCGATGGAGGGTCGGCTTGGGCAGTCCGGTCTCTTCCACCAGGCTTTGCAGGGAGAACAACTGGTCCTTCTCGGCAATCACTTCCAGCAACGCGAACAGACGCAGCGTCGGGGTGTCTCCGTCGACGCGGGCAAGCTCCCGCTTCTGTGAGGTCTTGTTCATGGCGATCCCATTATAGTTAAATTTCTTTTTCCGGTACGAAATGTATCATTTTCAGAAAAATATATTGACGTCCCGCACAAGCTGATTTAAAGTTCGAGGAAATTTCACTTACTGGTACGGATTGTACCGGTTCATTGAACTTCAACCTCAGCAGGAGACAGCCCATCATGAACGATCAAGCCCCCAAGCGCACGGTGCCCACCGGCCCGACCAAGATGACCCCTTCGGAAGCCTTCGTGGAAACCATGGTGGCCAACGGCGTGACCGACATGTTCGGCATCATGGGTTCGGCCTTCATGGACGCCATGGATATCTTCGCGCCGGCCGGCATCCGCCTGATCCCCGTGGTTCATGAGCAGGGCGCGGCCCACATGGCCGACGGCTACTCGCGCGTCTCGGGCCGCCACGGACTGGTGATCGGCCAGAACGGTCCGGGGATCAGCAACTGCGTGACCGCCATCGCGGCGGCGTTCTGGGCGCATAGTCCGGTGGTCATCGTCACCCCCGAAACCGGCACCATGGGCATGGGTCTGGGCGGATTCCAGGAGTGCAACCAGTTGCCGATGTTCCAGGAGTTCACCAAGTACCAGGGCCACGTGACCAACCCGGCGCGCATGGCGGAGTTCACCGGCCGCTGCTTCGATCGCGCCATGAGCGAGATGGGGCCGACCCAGTTGAACATTCCGCGCGATTATTTCTACGGCGAGATCACCTGCGAGATCCCCAAGCCCTCGCGCCTGGATCGCGGCGCCGGCGGCGAGCAGAGCCTCAACGAGGCGGCCGAGCTGCTGGCCAAGGCCAAGTTTCCGGTGATCATCTCGGGCGGCGGCGTGGTGATGGCCGATGCGGTCGAGCAGTGCCAGGCGCTGGCCGAGCGCCTCGGGGCGCCGGTGGTCAATAGCTATCTGCACAACGATTCGTTTCCCGCCAGCCATCCGCTGTGGTGCGGTCCGCTCGGCTACCAGGGTTCCAAGGCGGCGATGAAGCTCATTGCCCAGGCCGACGTGGTGGTGGCGCTGGGCTCGCGCCTGGGTCCCTTCGGCACGCTGCCGCAGCACGGCATGGATTACTGGCCGAAGAACGCGAAAATCATCCAGATCGACGCCGACAACAAGATGCTGGGCCTGGTCAAGAAGATCTCGGTGGGCATCTGCGGCGATGCCAAGGCGGCGGCTGTGGCGTTGAGCCAGCGCCTGTCCCAGCGCAGCCTCGAGTGCGATGCCACCCGGGCCGAGCGCGCGAAGCAGATCGCCGCGGAGAAGGCCGCCTGGGAGAAGGAACTGGGCGAGTGGACCAACGAGCGCGATCCGTACAGCCTCGACGTGATCGAGGAGAACGCCAAGGAGAAACCGTTCTCGGGCGGGGAGTACCTGCATCCGCGCCAGGTATTGCGCGAGCTCGAAAAGGCCATGCCCGAGGACGTGATGGTGTCGACGGATATCGGCAACATCAACTCGGTGGCCAACAGCTACTTGCGCTTCGAGAAGCCGCGCAGCTTCTTCGCCGCGATGAGCTTCGGCAACTGCGGCTACGCCTTCCCGACCATCATCGGCGCCAAGGTGGCCGCTCCCCATCGTCCGGCCGTCTCCTACGCCGGCGACGGCGCCTGGGGCATGAGCATGATGGAGACCATGACCTGCGTGCGCCACAATATTCCGGTCACCGCGGTGGTCTTCCACAACCGCCAATGGGGCGCGGAAAAGAAAAATCAGGTGGACTTCTACAACCGTCGCTTCGTCGCCGGCGAGCTCGATAACCAGAGCTTCGCGGCCATCGCCCGCGCCATGGGCGCCGAAGGCATCGTGGTCGACAAACTCGAGGATGTCGGCCCGGCGCTGAAGCGCGCCATCGACATGCAGATGAACCAGGGCAAGACCACGATCATCGAGATCATGTGCACCCGCGAACTCGGCGACCCGTTCCGCCGCGATGCGCTCTCCAAACCCGTCCGCTTCCTCGACAAGTACAAGGATTACGTCTGAGGCGGGGGGTGCGGCGGGCCGATCTGAAAAGTTAGACAGATGAAAGTACTCAACCGGATCATCGAACAGGCCCGCAGCAAGCCGGTACGCATCGCCCTATCGGAAGGCGACGACCCCAGGGTTCTTGAAGCTGCGGTGCGCGCCACGCGCGAGGGTATTGCCCGAATCATCCTGGTGGGCGATCGACCCCGCGCGTTGGAACTCGCTCGATCGCGCCGGCTCGATCTCGCCGACATCAGCTTCCATGACCCTGCCGACGCGCCACTCCAGCAGCAACTGGCACAAGCGCTGTTCGAATTGCGGCAGCACAAGGGAATGTCTCTCAAGCAGGCGGAGGCGCTGGCGAGGGAGCCCCTCGTCTGCGCCGATTTGTTGGTTCGCTGTGGCCACGCCGAGGGCACCGTCTCGGGAGCGTTGCACACCACGGCCGACGTCGTCCGTACCGCGATCCAGGTCATCGGCGTCGATCCAGGCTTCAAACTGGTCTCCAGTTTCTTCCTGATGATGCTATGCGAATCGTTTCACCCGCTGCAAGGCGGACTGATCTTTTCCGATTGTGCCCTGGTGGTCGATCCGAGCGCCGAGGAGCTCTCCGAGATCGCCATGATGGCGGCGGACAGCGCGCGCACCCTGCTGATGGAAGAGCCGCGCGTGGCAATGCTCTCGTTTTCCACAAACGGTAGTGCAAAGCATGCAGCGGTGGATAAGGTGGTGGCGGCCGCCGCTCGGGTGAAGTCTCACCGGCCGAATCTGGCCATCGATGACGACGTGCAGCTCGACGTTGCCATCGTTGCCGAGATCGCCAAGCGCAAGCTGCCTGAATCCAAGGTGAAAGGTCGAGCCAACGTGCTGATCTTCCCGAACCTCGAGGCGGGCAACATCGGCTACAAGATGGCCGAGCGCATCGGTGGCGCCGTCGCTATCGGCCCAGTGCTGCAGGGGCTGGCCAAGCCGGCAAATGATCTCTCACGCGGATGCAGCGCCGAGGATATCTTTCATGTGATCGCGGTCACGGTCTTGCAAGCCTACAGGCCATGAAAGCCTGCCGGCTCGGCCGTCTCGTTTCTGCTAACAGGAGAGGCTTTCGCTTATCGACCAGTCGCCTCTTGCCGGGCCACTTCTGCGGCCCGGTCCTGGCAACGGCCGAACCTTGAGGCAAGAATACTGACGACTCCATTCCTGAGGGTGTCCGCACATTTTCCCAGGGTGTTTGTGGCCTTAGCCAGCAGATCGACCACGAATTCAGCGCGGACAAGATCGGCTCTCGTCCGCACGCGGTCTCTTTCCAGCAAATTGATGGAAGCCAGAGCGACGTCAAAGTCAATAACGCGACCTGCATTCTGTAGTTGCGCTTTCATAGCAATATTTCCTAATGTGTAGATGACGGTCAGAAGGCTGCAAAAGCAATTTCAAGTTGATAGTACCTGTATTGTTGCGATGCAGCAAATGATAAAAGGTACTGACATAAGTTATATAATCTAAACTCATATCTGGGCACTCGCGTTCGCCCGCGAGTGCAGAAGGCGTTTGACGCTACGCTGGCGCTGGTCGTGCGCGTTCAGTTGGGATCGGCAGTGGCGGTGCCGGTCTGTCACCGGCTGGTCGGGGGACGGCCGCTTAGTGTGACGAACGCTGGCTGCTCAACAGTTGATCGATGCCGGGCTTACCTTGGGTGTAAGCGACCGGTATGCGAGAGCCGTCATTCGCTGCGGCACAAGTCAAGACTTTGCCGGAAATAAAACCTGTCTCATTGCGTCGGCGGCCGCGCGCAGTTCTGGCACCCCGTTCCGCAGTTCAGCCAGCGACATACGCGCAGTCGGGGCATGGCAAGCAATGGCTGCCACCAATTTGTTGTCATTACTGCGCACCGGCACCGCCACGGCGACCATGCCGCGGACGAATTCCTCATTGTCTATGCCGAAATCATCTCTGGCGATTTTGTCGAGTTCGATATCGAGTTTCTGGCGATCAATGATCGTGCGCGGGGAAGGCTTGGTCAGCGGCAGATGAGCAAGAACACTACGCCTTTCCAGAAGAGACATTGAGGCAAGAAACAGTTTGCCGCTTGCCGTGCAATGCATGGGCACCAGGGTGCCCGGTTGTAAATGCATTCTCAGGGGTGCAGTCGTATCGATCCGCTCAACATAGAGCACGCGACCGGCATCGGGCACCGTCAGATTGCAGGTTTCGCCGAGCTTTTTTACCAGACCGCGAAGCACCGCTCGACATTCGCGTCGTATGTTTGAGCCGCGCAGCGTTCTCAGGGCGAGCGTGGCAGATCGGACACCCGTAACAAAACCACGCTCAGCCGGCATGTGCAGCACATAGCCGTGCATTTCCATGGAACGCAGCAATCGCATCAAAGTACTTTTTGGCACCCGCATCAGCTTGCTCAACTGGGCCAGCGTCAGCGGTTGCGACGCTTCACTCAGGTGCTCCAGAACCGTCAACGGTCGCAGGCGCCGGACATCGTTGCGAGAGTCCGGGCATCCCGGATCGCTCTCTTCAGTAGCCTCAGGCTCCGGCCATGCTGCAGTGCGATATTGATCCAACTCGCCCGTTTTTCGTTTCATTATTCGCCTCCGATGCTGATTCTTCTTGATCCGTTTTTTTCGATGGTTAATAGTCACCGCGCATCATATTGAAACACACCGTTTCATTTTATTCGTAAGTCTAGGCGACTGGTCATGGCTCTTGGTGCCGGCCGACGCATTTGGGAGACAGGCATCATGTCGGTGGAAGTTGACTACATTGTGGTCGGAGCAGGCTCTGCGGGTTGTGTACTGGCCAATCGACTGTCCGCGGATCCAGGCGTCCGGGTCCTGCTTCTCGAAGCCGGCGGCTCGGATCGCAATCCGTGGATCCACATCCCGGTGGGCTACTTCAAGACGATGCACAACCCGAAACTCGATTGGTGCTACGTCACGGAGCCGGACGAGGGCATTGCCAACCGTCAGCTACAGTGGCCGCGCGGCAAGGTATTGGGTGGATCGAGTTCACTCAACGGTCTGCTCTACGTTCGGGGGCAGCGTCAGGACTACGACCGTTGGTTTGAGCTGGGGAACAAGGGCTGGAGCTACGCCGAGATACTGCCCTACTTCAAGAAGTCGGAAGACCAGGAGCGTGGTGCCGATGAATACCACGGTGTAGGCGGCCTCCTGAAGGTCTCCGATCTCAGGCTGCGGCGCCCGATTGCCGAGCATTTCATCGCCGGCGCCAAAGATATTGGCATTCCATTCAACGAGGACTGCAACGGAGCAACGCAGGAGGGTGTCGGCTACTTTCAGCAGAACGCTTACCAAGGATTCCGCTGGAGCAGTGCCAAGGGATTTTTGCGCCCTGCCAGAAGTCGCCAGAACCTGATTGTCATGATCAACGCCCAGACCACGCGGGTGCTGTTCAAAGGCAAGCGTGCGGTCGGCGTCGAATACCGGCAAGGCGGTCAGCTTCACCAGGCCCGCGCAGCCGCCGAGGTCATTCTTTCAGCGGGAGCCATCGGATCGCCTCAGATCCTGCAATGTTCCGGCGTCGGCCCGTCCGAACTTCTTGGCAAAGTCGGGGTTCCGATGGTCCACCATCTCCCCGGAGTCGGGAGGAACCTGCAAGATCACCTCCAGGTGCGCTTGGTGTTCAAAACGCGTGAGCGAACGCTGAACGACGAAGTCAACAATCCGTTCAACAAATTGTGGATCGGATTGCAGTATATGCTGTCCCGTACCGGTCCGCTGACGCTGGCGGCGAGTCAGGTGGTGATCTTCACCCGTTCCAAGCCCGACGCTGAGCGACCCGACATCCAGTTTCACATGCAACCTTTGAGCGCCGACAAACCGGGCGAAGGCCCGCATCGGTTCTCGGCATTCACTTCATCGGTCTGCCAGTTGCGGCCATACAGCCGCGGCAGCATCGAAATCGTGTCGGCAGACGCCCTGCAGTATCCCGCCATCCACCCTAACTACCTGTCCGATGAGCGTGATCATGCGGTGGTGATAGGCGGGATCAAAGTGGCCCGGCGCATCGCACAAGCACCTTCGCTTGCTCCCCACATCCTTTCCGAGTTCGTACCCGGCAAGCAATATCAGTCCGACGCCGAACTTCTCGACGCCGCCCGCCGCTACAGCCAGTCGATCTACCACCCGGCCGGAACCTGCAAGATGGGCGGTGACCCGATGGCCGTTGTCGACGAACGACTGAAAGTGCACGGGATAGAGCGGTTGCGCGTCGTCGATTGCTCGATCATGCCCGAAATCGTGTCGGGAAACACCCACGCCCCAACGGTCATGATCGCCGAAAAGGCCGCCGACATGATTCTCGCGGACAACCAATGGCCGTCGCCCCTGCACCAAATCAAAAGCTCTTAACGCCAGCAACGACAGCGCTTCTAGAAGAAACCTATTTACCGGAGACAAATCATGAGCAAACCGCAACAGACAAATGCTTTAGCCGTAAGGCGGGTGATTATGGCCAGCCTCATCGGAGCGACCATCGAGTGGTACGACTTCTTCCTCTATGGGGTGGTGGCTGGGATCGTATTCAACAAGCTTTTTTTCCCCAATGCCGATCCCTTGATTTCCATCATGCTGGCTTATGGAACCTTTGCTGTAGGTTTTCTGACCCGTCCTCTGGGCGGCGTAATTTTCGGTCATTTCGGCGACAAGCTCGGGCGTAAAACCATGCTGGTCATGACCCTCATGATCATGGGCGTGGCAACAGTGCTAATTGGTCTGTTGCCGACCTATCAACAGATCGGCATATGGGCTCCGTTGCTGTTGCTTTTCCTCCGCGTTTGTCAAGGTATCGGTTTGGGCGGGGAATGGGGGGGTGCCGTTTTGATGGCGTTCGAGTATGCGCCGAAGGAAAAACGCGGCCTTTATGCCAGCATTCCGCAAATCGGCTTGGCCATCGGTCTGTGCCTAGCGGCTGGCGTGGTTGCCCTGCTCTCGTCATCACTTACCAATGCGCAGTTTTTGTCCTGGGGCTGGCGGGTTGCATTTGTGTTCTCAATCGTTCTCGTGTCCATCGGCATGTACATCCGTCTCAATGTGATGGAGACTCCCGAGTTCTCGAAGGTGAAGAAATCAGGAGAGCTCGTCAAACTGCCAATCATGGACGTGCTCACCAAATATCCCGGGAATGTGCTTGCCGGCATGGGCGCGCGGTACATCGACGGCGTGTTCTTTAACATCTTTGGCGTGTTTTCTATCGCTTATCTGACCCAGACATTGAAGATCGCCAGAACCGACGCATTGTTGGCGGTCATGGTGGCTGCCATGGTCATGGTCGTGACCATCCCTTTCTTTGGGTATCTGTCGGACAAAGTTGGCCGAACCCGCATTTATTTCTGGGGTTCGCTATTGACCGGTCTTTCAGCGTTTGCCGGCTTCTGGCTGATGAACCACAGCGGCGGCGATATCAGGCTTGTTTGGCTCGCGATCATCCTGCCATTCGGCATACTCTACGCCTCGATCTATGGGCCTGAAGCAGCGCTGTTCTCAGAGTTGTTCGATGCCAAGGTTCGCTACTCGGGCGTCTCGTTCGTATATCAATTCTCTGGGATATTCGCCAGCGGCATCACTCCGATTATCGCCACCTACCTGCTCAAGGAAGGCAACGGAGAGCCATGGCTTATCGCTTCCTACGTCTGTTTTTCGGGGCTAGTCAGTGCGCTATCGGCAATCTGGATTGGAGCCAGAAAACACGCTACGACTGCACAACTGAATACTGCTTCGGTAACTTAGCGAGCTAAGCCCCCGGCTCGCCGGGGGTATTCAACTAAACCGCCAGGGGAGATCCCCCGGCTCTGCCGGGGAGGCAGTAGAAGTTTGACATTTTCGGGAGTCCATCGAGAAACTTCCAATCGTGAGCCGCCA
>JAJZPJ010000067.1 GCA_021811225.1 Pseudomonadota bacterium | reverse complement strand
CCGGCGCTCGTCCTGGCTCGCCTGCATGGCGGCGTAGAGCACCGCGAGCCCGGCCAGGAGGGCGAAGCCGAACACCACCTGGACCGCGTCGGCGAGCTGGTCGAGCATCGCTTGGAGCTCGGCGAGCTGGCTGCCGGCGGCGGTGCTGACCATGCTCGGGAAACTCGCGCTATCGACCAGCGCCAGGCCGTCTCGCCGGGCCCGTTCCCGGATGGCGGCAGGCCAGGGGTGATCCGAGCTCAAGAGCAGGTCGCCGCCCAAGAGCTGGTGCGATTGCAGGACCAGGGCGGAGGCGACGCGATCGGCGAGGAAGCCGACGCTGGAGAGGCTCGCCACCGCCGCCGCCAGGGCGAGCGCGAGCACCGTCAGTTCGCCGGCGCGCGCATCGCGCAGGAGCATGCGCAACATCAGACGCACCAACGGACGCACCATCGGACGCAGCCGGGCTCTCACAGCTAGAAGAGTTTGTCGATGGCGGTGCCGACGCGATCGACCGCGACCACGGTGAGGCCCGCGATCGGATGCTTGGGCGCGTTGGCCTTGGGGATCAGCGCGTGAGTGAAACCCAGCTTGGCGGCTTCCTTGAGGCGCTCCTGGCCGCGCGGCGCGGGACGGATTTCGCCCGCCAGACCGACTTCACCAAACGCTATAAGTTTAGATTGCAATGGCTTGTTTCTAAATGACGATACGATCGCAGCCAGCACCGCCAGATCGGCCGCCGGCTCGGCGATCCGCACTCCGCCGACGGCATTGACGAAGACGTCCTGGTCGAAGCAGACGATGCCGGCGTGGCGGTGCAGCACCGCCAGCAGCATCGCCAGCCGGTTCTGCTCCAGGCCGACGGTGAGCCGCCTCGGGCTGGGACTGTGGCTGGAGTCGACCAGCGCCTGGATCTCCACCAGGAGCGGCCGCGTGCCCTCCTGGGTGACCATCACGCAACTGCCCGAGACCGGCTGTTCGTGCTGCGACAGGAACAGCGCCGAGGGATTGGAGACGCCGCGCAGGCCGCGCTCGGTCATCGCGAACACGCCCAGCTCATTGACCGCGCCGAAGCGGTTCTTGACCGCGCGCACCAAACGGAAGCTGGAATGGGCATCGCCCTCGAAGTAGAGCACGGTATCGACGATGTGTTCGAGCACGCGCGGCCCGGCCAGCGCCCCCTCCTTGGTGACGTGGCCGACCAGGATGATCGAAGTGCCGCTCTGCTTGGCGTGGCGGGTGAGCTGCGCCGCGCACTCGCGCACCTGGGCGACCGAGCCCGGCGCCGACTGCAACGCCTCCGAGTACAGCGTCTGGATCGAGTCGATCACCGCCACCGAAACCGCCGGCTTCTGCCCGGCCAGGGTCGACAGCACCCGCTCCAGGCTGATCTCGGCCAGCAGCGCCAGGCCGGCGGTCGGCACCTGCAGGCGCCGGGCGCGCAGCGCCACCTGTTCGGCCGACTCCTCGCCCGAGACGTAGAGCACCGACTGATCGGCCGCCGCCATCTTCGACAGCGCCTGGAGCAGCAGCGTCGATTTGCCGATGCCCGGATCGCCGCCGATCAGCACCACGCCGCCCGCCACCAGGCCGCCGCCCAGCACCCGGTCGAACTCTTCCAGACCGGTGGGCGTGCGCGGCTCCTCGCGCGGACGGATGTCGGAGAGCTGCTGCAGCTTCGCCGCGCCGCCCACCGCGGCGTAGCGGTTGCCGCTGACTTGCGCCTCGGCGACGGTCTCGACCAGGGTGTTCCAGAGGCCGCAGCCGGGACACTGTCCCTGCCACTTGGGCGAGCTGGCGCCGCATTCGGTGCAGGCATAGACGGATTTGCCCCTGGCCATCAGAGCTCCACCACCGGCACCCGCGCCGCCAGGGCGCAGAAGAGTTCGTAACTGATGGTGCCGGCGGCAGCGGCCACCTCGTCCGCGGACAAGCCCGTAGCCGCATCGCCGCCCCAGAGCAGGACCTTCGCGCCGACCTCCGCCTGGGGAAGGTCGGTCAGATCGACGCAGAGCTTGTCCATCGAGACCCGCCCCAGGGTCCGGCTGCGTCGGCCGCAGACTTGCACCGGCGTGCCGGTGGGCGCGGAACGCGGATAGCCGTCGGCGTAGCCGCAGGCCACCACGCCGATCTTCATCGGGCGCTCGGCGGTAAACAGGCCGCCATAGCCGACGCGGTCGCCGGCTTCGAGATCGCGCACCGCGATCACTTCGCTTGCCAGCGTCATCGCCGCGCGCAAGCCGAGTGCGGCGGCGCCCTGCCGCTCGGGAAAGGGCGAAGCGCCGTAGAGCATGATGCCCGGGCGCACCCAGTCGCCGCCGCATCCCGGGTGGCCCAGCAAGGCGGCGGAGTTGCACACGCTGAGCGGCAGGCGATGCTCAGCGGTCCGGCCCATGGCGCTCAGATTCTCCTGCTGCCAGGCGATACCCCGTTCGCCGTCGGCATCGGCGAAGTGGGTCATCAGGGTGACGGCCTCGACCCGCTTCGAGTTCGCCAGCCGCGCCAAGGCGGCGGGCAGTTCGTCTTCGTTCAGGCCGAGCCGGTTCATGCCGGTATTGAGCTTCAGATAGACCGGCAGCGTAAACGGCAGCGAACTCGAACAGAACGCCTCCACCTGGGCCAGCGAATGCAGGGTCGGGGTCAGCCGATGCCGCGCGAACAGCGGCAGCTCATCGGCCGAATAGAAGCCCTCGAGCATCAGGATCGGCTGGCGCAGGCCTGCCTCGCGCAAGACAACGGCGCCTTCGAGCTCGATCAGGGCGAAGCCGTCGGCCGTCCCATCCAGCGCGCGCGCCACCCGCAGCAGGCCGTGCCCGTAGGCATTGGCCTTGACCACGCTCCAGATGCGCGCGCCGCCCGCGTGCCGGCGCGCCACGGCGTGATTGTGGCGCAGCGCGGACGGATCGATGGCGGCTCTGATCGGACGGGTCATACCTTGAGGGACATGCGGAACTGCGGAAACTCGGGGACTCTCGCTTGCCGGACGGGGACGTGGGCAGGACCTACTTCAGCGAGAACTGCTTGAGCTTTTCCGAAGCGAAGTCGACGAAGGTGACCACCAGCCGCGAGCGGAACTTTTCCTTCGGATAGACCATCGACAGGTGCCGGACCAGGCGCGGTTTGAGCGGGATGGCCACCAGGTCGCCGAGCCGCTGCGCCTTGACCACCGCGATCCGCGAGACGATGGCGAAGCCCAGGCCGGTCTCGACCACGCCGTTCAAGGCTTCCGGACTGCCCAGCTCCATCACCAGCTGCAGCGAATCCGGGTCGACCCCGGCCTCCTGCAGATAGGCATCGGTGTTCTCGCGCGTGCCCGAACCCGGCTCGCGGCTGATATAGGGCTGGTCGATCAGCTGCTTCGGGGTCAACTCCTTGAATTTTGCCAGCGGAAACTTGGGGCTGCAGATGACCTGCAATTCGTCGTCGCAGCAGTTCTCGGTCTCCAGATCCGACTGGTGCGAGGGCGACTCGATCAGGCCGATGTCGAGGGTGTGCTCGGCGACGCGCGTCTCGATCGCTTCCGAATTGGCGACGATCAGACGCGGCTTGACCTTGGGATGGAGCGACTTGAACTCGCCCAGGATGCGCGGCAGCATGAACTCCGCGATGGTGGTGCTGGCGCCGACCAGGAGCGAGCCGCTGATCTCGCCGGTCATCTCGGACAGCCGGACGTCCATTTCCGCCGACAGCCCGAGGATCTTCTTGGCGTAGTCGAGCACCAGTTCCCCGGCCGGGGTCAGGGTGATCTTGCCGTGCCCGCGGTCGAACAGGCGGGTGTTGAAATGCTCTTCCAGCTGCTTGATCTGGAAGGTGACGGCCGGCTGGGTCATGAACAGCACGTCGGCCGCTTTGGTAAACGACAGTTGCTTCGCGACGGCGTGAAAAACCTGCAGCCTACGGTCAGCCATTGCCCATCCCCGGTAGCGTTTGTCTTTGTAAGACCGCTATTCAATCACAACTTCGAAACATAAGATAGCCTGATGAGGACAGCCCTCGCGCCTTCATGGTATAAACCTTCACCCTCGCGCCAGCGCGTCGCCCTAATCGAGTCGATCCTGATCAAGCCCCACCTCTCCGACCGGATAAATTTCGGTTTTTACATCATCCTGGCGGCGCAATTCTTCTCGGCGCTCGCCGACAACGCCTTGCTGATCGCCGCCATCGCCATGCTGCGCGACAGGCACGCGCCGACCAGCTACGAACCGCTGTTGAAGACCTGCTTCACGATCTCCTATGTGGTTCTGGCCGCCTTCGTCGGCGCCTTCGCCGACTCGATGCCGAAGTGGCGGGTGATGTTCATCAGCAACGGCATCAAGATTTTCGGCTGCGCCCTGATGATCTTCGGCCTGCATCCGCTCGTCGCCTACGCCATCGTCGGGCTGGGCGCCGCCGCTTATTCCCCGGCCAAGTACGGCATCCTCACCGAATACCTGCCGCACCGGCTCCTGGTCGTCGCCAACGGCTGGATCGAGGGCCTGACGGTGATCGCCATCATCATGGGCACGGCGCTGGGCGGCATGCTGGTCAGGCCGGAGGTCGCCCAGCCGCTGCTGGCACTCGACCTCCCCTTCATCCACACCCGCATCGGCAGCATCGCCGAGATGAACCTGATCGTGATCAGCGCGATCTACCTGGTCGCGGCGGTGTTCAATCTGTACATCCCGGACACCGGCGTCGACCACACCGTATTGAAGAAAAATCCGCTCTATCTGCTGCACGACTTCAATCACAGCCTGAAGCTGCTCTGGCGCGACAAGCTCGGCCAGATATCGCTGGCGGTGACCACGCTGTTCTGGGGGGCGGGAGCGACGCTGCAATTCATCGTCATCGACTGGGCCAAGGTGAGCATGGGCCTGGATCTCACCAAGGCCAGCCTGATGCAGGGAGTGGTCGCGCTCGGCGTCGCCACGGGCGCGGTCCTGGCGGCCAGGCTGATCACCCTGAAGAAATCGGTCAGGGTGATACCGATGGGCATCATGATGGGCCTCGTCGTGATCGGCATGGTCTTCGTTCGCGATCTGCGGCTGGCCGTGCCGCTCCTGATCCTGATCGGCGTCCTCTCGGGCTTTTTCGTGGTGCCGATGAACGCCCTGCTGCAGCACCGCGGCCACATCCTGATGGGCGCGGGCCACTCGATCGCGGTGCAGAACTTCAGCGAGAATCTGTCGATCCTGGTCATGACCGGCGTCTATGCGCTGATGATCTGGGCGCAATTGTCGATCTACGCCATCGTGGTGCTCTTCGGCCTCTGCGTCGCCGGCCTGATGCTGCTGATCAAGCGTCGGCACGAACTGAATCAGCGCCAGTTCGACGCCGTCGCCCTGCTCGACGACCGGCACTACTGAGACGCTTGCGGGTTCGCGCCGCGCTGGACGGCGCGGGCGAAGCAGAGATCTTCCCAGGCGCGGGCCTTGTCATTCAGATTGCGCAGCAGGTAGGCCGGATGATAGGTGACGACGAGCGGCGTGCCGCGGTAGTCGAGCCGTTTGCCGCGCAAGGCGGCGATCTTCACCTCCCGGTCGAGCAGCGTCTGGGCCGCCGGCCGGCCCAGCGCGACGATCAGCCTGGGGGCGAGCAGTTCGATCTGCCGCGCCAGATAGGGACGGCAGGCGACGATCTCGTCGGGGCTCGGCGTGCGGTTGTCGGGCGGGCGGCACTTCACCGCGTTGGCGATATAGACGCCCTCGCCTCGCCGCAGGCCGATCGCCGCGAGCATGGCGTCGAGCAGCCGGCCGGCCTGGCCGACGAAGGGCTCGCCCCGCGCATCCTCCTCCGCCCCCGGTCCTTCGCCGACGAACAGCCAGTCCGGATGCAGGTCGCCGACGCCCAAGACCGCCTGCCGGCGCGCCCGGCACAGTTCGCAGGCGCGGCAGCCGGCGACGCTCGCGCGCAGTTCGTCCCAATCCATCGCGGCGATCGCGGCGGCGCGATCCGCTTGCCCGGACGGATCGGCGCTCGCGCCGACCTGCCCCACCGTCCCCGTTGCCTCGATCGCAATCGCGGGCGCGCGCAGCTTCCACAGCGGCGCGAGGCCCATTTCGCGCAGCACGCTGTCGCGGCGCCGGCTCATGGCGGGCTCACCAGGTCCTGCGCCAGCACCAGCGCATCCTCCCGGCCCTGCGCCGCGGGATAATAAGCGCGCCGCTCGCCGATTTTCAGAAAACCCTGGCGGCGGTAGAGGGCGAGCCCGGCGCTGTTCGAGGGCCGGACTTCGAGCAGCATCCGCCGCGCGCCGGATGAGCGCGCCAGCGCCGCAAGGTGCCGCAAGAGCGCCGTGCCGTAACCGGTGCGTTGGCACTCCGGCGCGACGCTGATGTTGAGCAGTTGCGCCTCGTCGGTAGACAGCAGCATCACCGCGTATCCGGCCGGCGCCCCAGCCGCCAGCATCAGCCAGGCGCTGTAGCCGGCGGCCAGCGAGTCGAGAAAATTGCCGCGCGTCCAGGGGAAGGCATAGACGCGCCGTTCGATCGCCATGACCTGATCGAGATCGGCTTTCCGCATCGGCACGAAGCGGATTTCGGGAGCGAGCACCGCGTTCATTTCAGACCGCCGCGGGCGAGCCGCTCGGCGGTGGTCAGCGCCACCTTGTCGCGCACGTAGAGCGGTGCAGCCAAGCCGGCATCGACCCCCTCGCCGCGCGCCAGACGCGGTGCGGCGAGTCTCGCCACGGCGGCCGCGGTCGGCCAGAGCCCGGAGCGGACGCCGATCAACGCCGCGCCTAGGGCGTCCCTCAGGAGCTCCGGATGACTGGCGAAACCGTCGCCGCAGCCTAGCCAGCCCGAAGCCGGCGGCATCGCCACGGCGGAGGGCGGCGCGCAAAACGGCGCGACCACCGTCTCCAGTCGATCGCCGCGGACGAGGTAGGCGGCGCCATAGACTTCGTTCATGCGCGCATCGATGCAGGCGAACGCCTTGTCTGCGCCCGACGCCAGCGCCAATGCCTCCAGGGTCGATACGGCGAGCACCGGCAGATCGAGCCCCAGGCCCAGTCCCTGGGCCAGGCCGCAGGATAAGCGCAAGCCGGTGAAGCCGCCCGGACCGGCACCGAATGCGACGCCGTCGAGGTCGGACAGCGCGAGCTGCGCATCCGAGAGCAGTTCGGTGAGCCAGGGCAGGAGCCGCTCCGAGCCGCCGTTGGGGACGTCCGCGGCACGCTCGGACAGCGCGCCATCCTGCCACAGGGCGACGGACAGGCGACGGCTGGAGGATTCGAAGGCGATCAGGTTCACGCGGAGATTTTACCCGATCCTCGCCCGCTCCCTTCGCCGCGGAAGACGGCGGCGGCGACGCTCAGTGACCGGGGGCGGGTGGCTCGTGCTGGTAGTAGTCGCGGCCCGCTTCGTTGACATCCTGGCGCAACTGCAACCGCTCCGCCGCGGTCATGGTTCCCCGCCGGGTTTGCGGCTCCTTGTCGGAAGAGGACGGGGCGGCATCGTCGCCGCTGGCGGCACGGTGCGGCAACCACTTGCCGATGACCCCGATCAGGTGCTCCGGAAAGCGAATCAGCCGCTCCGGAATGGAACGCGGCGGCGGAGTCGTCTGCTGCGCCACCGCCGTCTGGACGACGGCCAGCATCAGCAAAGATCCGGCGATCCAGACGGGCGTTCTCATCGGGGGCTCCTGCGCATATGCGAGCGTTCGTTGATCAAGGTTCGGCGATAAGGCTTGGCGATTTTTGCGACCCTCGGAACTGCGACGGTCGGGATCAGAAAACGATCGGACGGCCCCTGGCGGGGTCTGCAAACGACTACGCGCAGGGCCGGCTTCCGATCGCGCTCATGATTGTATCCTGCGCGAATGCTAGGCGGCGTTTGTAAGAACACTATTAGACCGCTCCGGCATTTTGTAACAAGCTGTAACACCTAAACCGGCTCTGGCGCGGCGTCCCGGATACGGGTTACGATCGCGCCATGAACGATTCCACACACAAGATTCTGGTCGTCGACGACGACCAGCGCCTGCGCGACCTGCTCAACCGCTATCTCACCGAACAGGGCTTCGTCGTCAAGGCGGTAGAGAATTCCGCGATGATGGAGAAGTCTCTGGCCCACGAGCGCTACGACCTGATGGTACTCGACCTGATGCTGCCGGGCGAGGACGGCCTGTCGATTTGCCGGCGGCTGCGCGGCTCGAAGAGCGAGCTGCCGATCATCATGCTGACCGCGAAGGGCGACGACATCGACCGCATCGTCGGACTGGAAATGGGCGCCGACGACTACCTGCCCAAACCCTTCAATCCGCGCGAGCTGGTCGCCCGCATCCACGCCGTGCTGCGCCGGCGCAGCGCGCCCCCGCCGCCCGGCGCGCCCACCGACGAGGAGGAATCGATCTCCTTCGGCAGCGTCCTGCTCAATCTGGCGACGCGCGAGATCTCGCGCGGCAAGGCCACCACGCAGCTGACCACCGGCGAATTCGCGGTGCTCAAGGTGCTGGTGCAGCATCCCCGCCAGCCGCTCTCCCGCGACAAGCTGATGGAGCTCGCGCGCGGCCGCGAGTACGACGTGTTCGATCGCGCCATCGACGTCCAGGTCTCGCGCCTGCGCAAGCTGGTCGAGGACGACCCGGCGCGGCCGCGCTACATCCAGACGGTCTGGGGTTTCGGCTACGTGTTCGTGCCGGACGGCGCCAAGCATTGAAGTTCTGGCCGAGCACGCTGCTGTGGCGCACCTTCCTCCTGGTGGCAGCGCTGATGGTGCTGTCGATGCTGGCGTGGTTCGAAATCTACAGCGTCTACCAGAACGAGCCGCGCGCCCGCCAGCTGACCGAGCTGATGGAGAGCGTGACCAATCTCACCCGCAGCGCTCTGATCAACGCCCATCCCGAGCGGCGCCGCGAACTGCTGCGCGAGCTCTCGGACCGCGAGGGGATCCACGTCTATGCGGTCGAGAAAAACGAGGTCGTCGCGCCGCTGCCCGACCGGCAATTGCTCGCGGACGTGCTCGCCGATCTCAAGCGGAAACTCGGACCGAAGACGCGGATGACGCTGGAGCGCAACGGCGAGCGGGCGGTGTTCGTCAGTTTCCACATCGATGGCGACGAATACTGGGTGGCGCTGCCCAGCCAGCGCCTGGAGCAAAAAATTCCCTGGCAATGGCTGGGCTGGGGCAGCGCGGCACTGGCGCTGTCTCTGGCCGGCGCCTATCTGATCATGTTCCGCGTCACCCGTCCGCTGAAGGCGCTGTCCTCGGCCGCTTCGGAAATCGGCCGCGGCAAGATGCCGCAGCCGGTGGAAGAGCGGGGGCCGGGTGAAATCGCCACGCTGGCGCATGCCTTCAATCAGATGACCACCGATCTGGCGCGCTTGGACAGCGACCGCGCGCTGATCCTGGCGGGCATCTCGCACGACCTGCGCACGCCGCTGGCCCGGCTGCGCATGGGCATCGAAATGTCGGGCGCGGAGGCGACGATACAGGAAGGCATGGTCGCCGACGTCGAGGAGATGGACAAGACCATCGACCAGTTTCTCGATTTCGCCCGCGAATCCTCCGGCGAAGCCCTGCAGGACACCGACCTCAAGGCGCTGCTCGCAGAACTCGCCGCCCAGTACCAGCGCCGCGGCGTCGCCATCGACAGCGAGCTCGCCGCCATCCGTCCCCTGCCGATCCGGCCGCGGGCGCTGCGCCGCGCCGTCACCAACCTGATCGACAACGCCCTGTTCTACGCCGGCGACCGGGAAGCGCTGACGCTGGGCTTGCGTTCCGTGCGCAACGAAATCCAGATCGATGTCGCCGACCGCGGCCCCGGCATTCCGGCTGCGGAGACGGAACGCATCAAGCTGCCCTTCACCCGGCTCGACGCCGCCCGCGGCAATGCCAGCGGCGCGGGTCTCGGCCTGGCGATCGTGGAGCGCATCGCGCGCGGCCACGGCGGCCGGCTCGAACTGCTCGCGCGCGAGGGAGGCGGCCTGATCGCCCGCATCACCATTCCAGTGACAGCGTCTTCGAAGCCGCCGGCGAAAACCGCGTGACGGGCGCGCCGGGGATTATGGCCGCCCGGGCGTCGGGGCGGGCATCAGCGGCCAGCGGCCGATGATGTCGTAGGCCGCGCCGGTGGCGCGCGACTCGACCAGGACGAATTCGGAAACCGGCCAAGCGATCGCCGCCAGCACCGGCAAAGCCGCACAGCGCGCGTTGCGCAGCAGCGTCAGGTGCGCCGCGAAATCCCGCCGCTCCAGTTGCAAGCCGCTGCCGGACAGGTTTCCGGCGAGTTGCGCGACCAGCCCGATCAGCGGCGGCGACGCCGCGCAGCCGGCCCAGACGATGCCGTTGTGGCGCCAGCAACCGAGGCGGTCGAGGTTCAGGCAGAAGCGCTCTGCGCGCACGTTCGAGGCCGCCCGGCGCAGGATTTCCACGACCGGCTCGGCCACGTCGCCGACGAACACCAGGGTCAGATGGAGGGTCTCGCGGCGCATCACCCGGCCGCCGCAAGAGACGTGCGCGGCCCGCGCCGCCGACATCAAGCGCTCGCTGATATCCGGATCCGGCCAGAGCGCGAAGAACAAGCGCCGCGTGTCAGCCGCCGGCATCGCCTGCGGACATCAGCAAGGCCACCGCCTGGGCGGCGATGCCCTCGCCGCGGCCGGTGAAGCCCAGCGATTCGGTGGTCTTGCCCTTGATATTGACGCAGCTCGCCGCGATGCCGAGATCGGCGGCGATGTTGGCGGCCATCCGCGCCGCGTGCGGCGCTATTTTCGGCGCCCGCGCCACCACCGTGGCATCGACGTTGCCCACGCGCCAGCCCGCCGCCCGCACCATCGCCACCGCCGCGCGCAACAGCGCCCGGCTGTCGGCACCGGCCCAGCGCGGATCGCCGTCGGGGAAATGACGACCGATGTCGCCCAGGCCCGCGGCGCCGAGCAGGGCGTCGGTGATCGCGTGCAGCAGCACGTCGGCATCCGAATGCCCCAGCAGGCCGCTGGGGAAGGGAATCTCGACGCCGCCGACGACCAGGCGGCGCCCCGGCACCAGCGCGTGCACGTCGAAGCCCTGACCGACGCGAATGTTCATGAAGCTCTGCCGCCGGGCAGTCCCAAGGCAGGACCGCCGGAAAACCGCGAGTGCAGCGCGCCTCGGTCGCCCCCTGCCACGGGAAGGGGAATGGGGGGTAGGTTCATATCGTTTCTCCGCGATGCTGCAGTATCCAGCCCGCGAGCTGCAGATCGAGCGGATAGGTGACCTTGAGATTGGTCGGATCGGCCGCCACCAGCCGCGGCCGGAAGCCCTGCAGCTCCATCGCCCCGGCCTCGTCGGTGACGCCGGCGTGCGTCTCCAGCGCGCGGCGCAGCGCTTTGTGACGGAACATCTGCGGCGTCTGCGCCTGCCACAACTGGTCGCGCGCCACCGTGGCCGCGATCCGGCCCTCCCCGTCGGCGCGCTTCAGGGTGTCGGCGACCGGCATGGCCAGCAGACCGCCGGCCTCATCATTGCCGACCGCGTCGATCAGCGCATCGACGTGCCAGGGTGCGAGGCAAGGCCGGGCCGCGTCGTGCACCAGCATCCAGTCTTGTTCCCGCACCTGGCCGGCGATGGCACGCAGGCCGTTTCTGACGCTCTCGGCGCGCGTCCCCCCGCCGCAAAACAGCGGCGACAGCTTGGGCGCGAGCGCCGACCAGTCGTGACCATCCCAGTCGCCGTCGTCGGGCGAGAGCACCACGAAGACGCGCGCGATCCGCGGCACGGCGCAGAGCGTCGCGAGCGCATGGTGGATCAGGGGTCGGCCGCATAGCGGCAGATACTGCTTGGGCTTCGCGGCCGCATCGCCCATGCGGCTGCCGCTGCCGGCGGCGGGCACCAGGGCGTAGTAGGAGGTGAGCGTCATGTCGAGATTGTAAGGATTAGAATCCTTGCATGCCAGCCTGACCTGATAGCGCGCGCGAATGCAGTTTGCGCTATGCTCTCATCATTGGCATCGAGCAGCCAGGGCACTCCGACGATCGGAGGACAGACATGAATACCGCGATCAAGATCCGGCCGGCCGCCGTCGCCGGGACCTTCTACCCTGAATCGCCGACCGAGCTCGCCCGCGAGGTCGCGGCCCTGATCAAGGCCGCCGCACCGGCGCGCGCCACGCCCGCCCCCAAGGCCCTGATCGTGCCCCACGCCGGCTACGTCTATTCCGGCCCGGTCGCCGCCAGCGCCTACGCGACGCTGGCGGCGGCGCGACACACCGTCCGCCGCGTGGTGCTGCTCGGCCCGACCCACCGCGTGGCGCTACGCGGACTGGCGCTGCCGCAGGCCGCGGCCTTCGCCACGCCGCTGGGCACGGTTCCCCTGGACGCGGAACTGGCGCTGGCGCTGCGCGATCTGCCGCAGGTGACCCAGAGCGACGCCCCGCACCGGCTGGAGCATTCGCTGGAGGTGCAACTGCCCTTCCTGCAGGCCGCGCTGCAGGAATTCAGCCTGCTGCCGCTGGCCGTCGGCGATGCGACGGCGCAGGAGATCGCGGAAGTCCTTGACCGGGTCTGGGGCGGACCGGAGACGCTGGTCGTGGTGAGCTCCGACCTCTCCCACTACCACGCCTACGCCGAGGCGCAGCGCCTCGACCGGGCCACCGCCGGACAGATTCTGGCGCTGTCGCCGCTGTCCGATTTCGACCAGGCCTGCGGCGCCCTCCCGGTCAATGGCCTGATCGATTGCGCCCAGCGCCGCGGCCTGGTGCCCAGGCTGCTCGACCTGCGCAATTCCGGCGACACCGCCGGGGACAAGTCGCGCGTGGTCGGCTACGGCGCTTTCGCTTTCGACGAGGTCCGGGATGACCAACGATGAGCTCGGCCAGACGCTGCTGAAGCTGGCGCGGGGGGCGATCGCGGCGCAGTTCGGGGAAGTGCCCCGGCCTGAAACCGATGTCGCGGAACTCGATCTGCCCGGCGCCTGCTTCGTCACCCTCAGCGAAGATGGGGGACTGCGCGGCTGCATCGGCACGCTCGAGGCCTGGCGTCCGCTGGGCGAGGACGTCTGCGCCAACGCCGTCGCCGCCGCCTTCAAGGATCCGCGCTTCCCGCCGCTGGCGCGTGACGAGCTGCCGCGGATCGGGCTCGAAGTGTCGCTGCTCACCCCGCCCC